>NZ_JAXAVW010000036.1:0-119880 GCF_033949945.1 Lentzea miocenica | reverse complement strand
CTTGACATCCCTCCCTGCTCGCAGCAAGAGCTGAGGAGCGCTAGACGGGGGAGCCCACCACCACTACCTGTGTGCTCGGCTTCGCCTTCGCTTGGGCGCTCGCCTTCGGCATCGCGGGCTCGCCATTGGCTTCGGTGTCCACTGTGGATGTGTTGAGAGCGTTTCGAAACCCAGAAATCGCCCTCTGGGGTGAGATGTCGGCTGACAGCTTTCGTCACGGCGCAATGCGGCCATGATCTCACGGTGAACGTGGACTCCCACCTCGCCGCGGTGGAGCAGGCTCTGATCGCTATGCGGCGCAGTCAGTCACGTCGGGCGCTTGCTGAGTTGGCCGTACCGGCGTTTGACGTGCTCGATGTTGTTGAGACGGCTGAGCGGACCGGCACGCAGGCGACGGTGTCCAGTGTGGCTTTGGCCTTGCACGTGGATCAGCCTCGTGCCAGCAAACTTGTCACCAGCGCTGTTGATTCTGGGCTGGTGTCGCGGGTTGCGGACAAGGCTGATGGGCGGCGGGTGTTGCTCGTGCGGACGCCGCGGGGGCGGGCTACGTCGGCTGAGCTGCATCGGGCTCGGCAGGCTGCTTGTGCTGCCGCCATGGCGGACTGGAGTGAGGAGGAGCGGGTGGCGTTCGCGCGGCTGCTCACTCGTTTCGTTGCGGTCTTCGGCGCGCGATAATCCTGTTGTGACACTGGATGAGCTGATCGCTTACTGCGCTGGGAAGCCTGGCGCGGAAGAGACGTATCCGTGGGGCGAGGCCGAGTTGGTGTGCAAGGTGGGCGGCAAGGCCTTTGCGTTCATCGGGCTGGACGTGCACACCGTTGGGCTCAAGTGTGGTGTTGATGCCGAGGCTGCCGCGCCGTGGCGAGAGCGCTTTCCGGAGGACGTCACGGTCAGCGGGTATGTCGGGCGTTATGGCTGGAACACCGTTGCGCTCAAGGGGTCGGTGCCCGACGACGACCTGTTGGAGCTGGTTGACGGCTCCTACGAGGCCGTCGTCGCGCGGTTGCCCAAGCGGAAGCGGCCTTAGCCGCGTTCGTCGGGCTGCAGGATGCCGAAGATGTTGCCTTCGGTGTCCTTGTAGTAGGCGAGCAGGCCCACGCCGGGCATCTTGTCCTTGGGTAGCGCCACCGTGCCGCCGTTGACCTCGATGGCGGCGATCGTCGCGTCGATGTCGATCACGCTGATCGTCATGACGTAGCCGTGCACGGGTGCGTCGGGGGCGGGGGCCGGGCCTCGGCGGGGGAGCAGGCCGCCGTTGACGCCTGGTTGGTCGTCGTCGCCGGTGGCGATGGTCCAGTAGGGGATGTCGCCCCACTGTTCGATCTTCCAGCCGAAGACGGAGGAGTAGAAGTTCCGCGCTCGCTCGGGATCTGCGGCGTGGATCTCGAAGTGCACAGGACGTGACATGAGACGGCAGGCTACTCCGGACAGTGGTTGTCCGCATTGGGTTCTACGGTGGCGCCATGGCTACCGAATTCCAGGTTTCGTTCGACGCGAGCAACCCGCCGAAGCTGGCCGATTTCTGGGCGCAGGCGCTTGGTTACGTGCACCAGCCGCCGCCTCCCGGGTTCGCCACCTGGGAGGAGTTCGCGATCAAGAACAACATCCCGTTCGACTCGGCTGACGACTACGCGGCACTGATCGACCCGGACGGCAAGGGGCCGCGGTTCCTCTTCCAGCGCGTGCCGGAGGGCAAGACCGCCAAGAACCGCATGCACCTCGACATCCGCACGGGGCTCGACGCAGTGGACCGCCTGGTCGGGTTGGGCGCCACGCGGGTGCGTGAGCACAACGACCAGACGGGCCACTGGGTCGTCATGCTCGACCCGGAAGGCAACGAGTTCTGCGTGAGCTAGCTCGTGATGTCCTTCGTCTTGAACTGACGTGCCGCGAGCAACGTGAAGATGCCGCCGTAGACGAGTGCGGAGAACGTTCCGCGGGTCATCTCCGACCAGTCGATGTCGGTCGAGAGCAGGTCGGCCCACGCCATCGCGTAGTGCGTCGGCAGGTAGTTGCGCAGGTCCCCGAGCGGCTCGATCTGGTCGAGGATCTGCGACACGATCGAGACGAGCACCGTGCCGCCGACCGCGCCGAGCGGTGCGTCGGTGGACACGGACAGGAACATCGCGAGACCCGCTACCCAGAACAGGTTGATCGAGATGTAGACGACCGCGAGCGCCATGCCGAGCACGCCGTCGCCGAACGGGGCGGCCTCGCCGGTCGGGCTGACCACCTCGCCCGCGCCGTACCAGGCGACGCCGACGCCCAGTGCCACCGCGGGGAGCAGGGCCAGGGCGAAGACGCTGAGCAGGCCGCTGCTGATGGCTTTCTGGCGCAGCAGGCGGTGCCTCGGGATCGGTGCGGCGAGCAGGTACTTGAGGCTCGACCACGACGCTTCGGACGCGATCGTGTCGCCGAAGAACAGCGCCACGATCATCGGCAGCAGGAAGCTGCTGCTCACGAACAGCGTGAGCACCACGAAGTTGATGCCGCTGGCGGTCGCGAGGTCCACGAAACCGCCGGAGCGGCGGTTCGGGTCGGACTGCCCGATCTCGAAGCTCAGCGCGAGGATGAACGGCAGCAGCACCAGGAAGCCCAGCACGAGCTGGGTCCGGCGGCGGCGGATCTGCCGTTGCAGCTCCACGTGGATGCGGAGCGTGCGGCGCGCCTTGTAACCGACCGACGAGCCGTCCGGCGCCACCTCGGTGTGCTGCTGGGCGGCCGCGTCGGTGAGGTCGTTGAGCGCGCCGGGATCGGTGTGGACGCCGTTCTCGTTCATCGGTCCACCTCCTGCCGGGTCGGTGCCTTCGTGCGGTTCGGGTTCGCGGTCCGCACGGGCGCGAACGCGGGCGTCGCCGCGATCTCGTCCGTCACGTCGAGGCCGGCCTCGGCCAGCACCTCGACGGCGGCGGGGTTCGGGGCGTCCGCCGTGGCGGACGCCGCTGCCATCAGGAAGTCATTCACCGACCAGCTCCAAGAACGCGTCTTCCAGCCTGCGTCGCGGGCCCGCCTGATCCACTGCCACGCCGGCCGCCACGAGAGCGGTCAGTGCGGCGGAGCGCGGGACGCCGTTCATCGACGCGTGCACGGCGTCCTCGTCCTCGTGCACGTCGTGCACGCCTTCGAGGCCCCGCAGGACATCGGCTGCCTTCGAGGGGGAGTCGACGCGGAACGTCGCCTCGCCGCCTCCCGCCGCGATGTCGGCCACCTCGCCGGCCGCGACGAGCTGGCCCTTGTGCATCACGACCACGTGCGAACAGGTCTGCTCCACCTCGGCCAGCAGGTGCGACGAGACGACGACCGTGCGGCCCGCCGCGGCGTAGCGGCGCAGGACCTCGCGCATCTGGTGGATCTGGGGCGGGTCGAGCCCGTTGGCGGGCTCGTCCAGGATCAGCAGGTCCGGGAGGCCGAGCATCGCCTGGGCGATCGCCAGCCGCTGGCGCATGCCCTGGCTGTACGTGCGCACGCGGCGGTGCACCGCCTTGCCGAGGCCAGCGATCTCCAGCGCCTCCTCGACGTGCGCCTCCTGCACCGGCCGGCCCGTCGCTGCCCAGTACAGGCGCAGGTTCGCGGCGCCGGAGAGGTGCGGCAGGAAGCCGGAGCCCTCGACGAACGAACCGATGCGCGACAACACCGGAGCGCCCGGCGTGACCTTGTGGCCGAAGACCCGGATGTGGCCTTCTGACGGGTGAATCAGGCCCATCACCATGCGCAGCGTCGTGGTCTTGCCGGCGCCGTTGGGGCCGAGCAGACCGAGGACCATGCCGTGCTCCACGCGGAACGACAGGTCCTTCACCGCGGTCACGCCGCCGGGGTAGGCCTTCGTGAGGTTCGAGATCACCAGCGGCACACCGGCGAGGCCGGGGTCCGAGTCCTGCGCCATGCGGCGGCGGAACATCGCGATGATGCCCGCGCCGATCAGCACCAGCAGCGCGATCACGATTCCCCACAGGGCTCCCGTCGGGAAGCCCTCGGAGACGTTGCGGCCGGGCACGACGGGCACCGAGATCTCGTCTGAGGCCAGCGAGATGCGGTACGCGGCGGGCTGCTCGGCGTTCGCGAACGCCTGGTCCGTCGTCGACACCACGAGAGCCAGCTTGTGCTCGCTCTCGATCGGGCGGACGGTGCCGGGCAGCGTGACGGTCACCTCGGCGGCGGAACCGTCCGGCGGCAGCGCCACCCGCAACGGTGCGACGATCGAGCCGGGGAGCGTGCGGGTGCCGTCCGCGGCGACGTCGTAGAGCTTCGCGAACAGGATCGCCTCGCCGGAGGTCTGGTCACCGCGCGCCACGCGCAGCTTGACCGTCGACGACCCGGTCAGCAGGACCTGCGAGTCCAGGGCGTCCGAGGTGAACACGGCGGCCTGGCCCGGCATGTCGAGCGACAGCCGGGACGAGATCGCCGACGACCGCGAGAGCGCCGAACCCAGGCCCGGCAGGTTGCTGATCGACGCCGGGTTGCCGCCCGCCGGGTTCACCACGACCTGCTCACGTCCGCTGAGCTTCAGCGTCTTGCGCTCGGTGGAGGAACCCTGGGCGAGACCGGGGTACGACGGCGCGACGACCGTGCGCAACGACGGCTGGCCGGAGGAGCGGAACGCGCCCTGCACCGTGTACTCGAAGCCGGTGCCGGGGTCGGTGCCCTTGCCGCGCAGGTGGAAGTCCATCCAGTCGGCGATCTCGCCGCGCAGCGCGGTGCCGGGGTTGCCGCCGTCGTGGCCGCCCGCGTACCAGACCATCTTCACCTCGCCGCCCGCCGCGGCGATCTGGCGCGCGGTGGCGTCGGACTGGTCGAGACCGAACAGGGTGTCCTGCTCGCCCTGCACCAGCATCGTCGGCTGCTTGATCTGGTCGGTCACCGCGACGGGGGACGACTTGCGCAGCAGTTCGAGCGTCTGCTGCGAGGCGCTGCCGGTCGTGGCGACCTCGGTGTAGGCCGTGCACACCTCGGGCGTGAAGCGGCCGCACGCGCCCAGCGACGGCGTGGGCGGCTGGAGACCCTGCGCGCCCGAGTTGCCGGTCGGCTGCTGCGGCACGGTGGCCTGCTGGTTCGACGACTCGCGCTGGCCCTGCTCGGGCGCCTCACCCGTGGGCGACGAGAGGTCGATCGACGTCATGCCCGCGGAGAAGAAGATGCCCGCCCACGAACGCTTGAAGACGCCGTCCTCGCCGAACGCGGTGGCGGACGGCGTGGCGTCCGCACGCGGTGTCGCCAGCGCCGAGTTCGGCAGCAGCGACTGAGCGAGGTCGTTGTAGGTGATGACCGGCACGAGGGTGTCGACTCGCTTGTCGACGCCCGCGAGCAGCAGTGACAACGCACCGCCGTACGACGCGCCTGTCACGCCCACGCGGGGGTCGCCGCCGCTGTCCTTCTGCACCTCGTCACGTGTGCCGAGGAAGTCGACGAGCTTCTGGGCGTCGCGGACCTCGCGGTCGAGGGAGTTCAGCGCGATCTGCCCGGTGCTGCGGCCGAAACCGCGCGCGGACCAGGTCAGCACGACGAAACCGCGCCGGGCGAACTCCTCGGCCTGGGCGTGCACGCTGCGGAGACTGCCGCCGAAGCCGTGCGCGAGCATGATCGCGGGCGCGGGCGTCTGCTGGGGGAGGTAGAGGCGTGTCTCGATCGTCACCGTCTGAGCGCTGTCAGGGCTCTCAGGTGCGTCGATGTTCGCTTCTTTGAAGGAAACGGCTACGGGGTCGTCTCCGGATCGAGTGAAGTACACGCCACCTGCGACGAGGGCGAGGACCACGATCAATGCGGGGATCGTCCACCTGCCGCGAAGGCGGGATAGGCGGGACACGTCGCTGACGATATGCGAGTTTTGCTGAGAACGACCTGTCGGGATCCGGCGCCGCTCTCAGCATGAGTGGATCTTCAGCAGGGCTTCAGGTAGCCGGCAGGTTCCGTTCCGAACGACACGCTGCGTATTCCCGTTCCACCTGGTTGCGTGGGTCTGCTCACCCTGTGTGGCGCTAACCGCACTTCGTGGAGCACAATATTGACGCTGCATGGAGGGGAGTACTCCCTAAGCGGCGGTGTCGTCAATACGGAGCTCGGCGTGGAGCTCCCGGTGCCGTCGGTCGTTCGAGAGTGATCTCGGCGGCGGAGGAGACCTCCGGGTTTATTTGGCCTGCGCTAAGAATCCCGGAGGTTGGGTTGTGAACGTCCCCGCATGGATGTGGATCGCGACGATCGGTGGTCTGCTCGTTCTGCTGGCTGTGGACCTCGTCATCGTCGATCGAAAACCCCATGAGGTGACGATCGGTGAAGCCGCCCGCTGGGTGATCTTCTACGTGGCGATGGCCGCCGTCTTCGGCCTCGGGATCTGGTACTTCTCCGGTGGTCAGTACGCCACCGAGTTCTTCGCCGGGTACATCACCGAGTACTCGCTGAGCGTCGACAACCTGTTCATCTTCTTGATCATCATGACGACGTTCAAGGTGCCCTCGATCCACCAGCACAAGGTGCTGCTGATCGGCATCCTGCTCGCGCTCGTCATGCGCGGCATCTTCATCGCGGCCGGCGCGGCGCTCATCAGCCAGTTCAGCTGGGTGTTCTTCATCTTCGGCGGGTTCCTCATCTACACCGGCTGGCAGCTGGCGCGGGAGAACCACGACGAGGAAGAGGAGTACAAGGAGAACCTGATGCTGCGCATGGTGCGCAAGGTTTTCCCGGTGACCAACGACTTCCACGACGCCAAGTCGTTCATCAAGATCGACGGCAAGCGCTACGTGACCCCGATGTTCATCGTGATGGTCGCGATCGGCTCCACCGACCTGCTCTTCGCGCTCGACTCGATCCCCGCGATCTTCGGCCTCACCAAGGAGCCGTTCCTGGTGTTCACGGCCAACGCGTTCGCGCTGATGGGCCTGCGCCAGCTGTACTTCCTGCTCGGTGGCCTGCTCGCGAAGCTGGTCTACCTCTCGATCGGCCTGTCGGTGATCCTCGGCTTCATCGGCGTGAAGCTGATCCTGGAGGCGTTGCACACCAACAACCTGCCGTTCCTCAACGGCGGCGAACCGTTCCACGTGCCGACGATCGGCATCGAGGTCTCGCTGTCGGTGATCATCGGCGTGCTGGCGATCACGACGATCGCCAGCCTCCTCAAGGTGAAGCGCGACCCGGAGGCCGCGAAGCACGTCGGCGCCAACCACTAGCTACAACACGGAGACGCCGTTCTGGTAGACGGCGCGGATGGCCTGCTTCAGCGTTCCGGCCTTCACGTGCTGCTCGGCGTCACCCTCCACGAGAACGAGATCGGCGAGCTTGCCAGGGGCGAGCTCGCCGAGTTCGTTTCCGAGGCGCATCAGCTCGGCGGCGGACGTGGTGGTCGCGTAGATCGCCTCGGCGGGCGACATGCCGTACTCGACCATCAGCGAGAGCTCGTTCAGGTTGTCGCCGTGCGGGCCGACGCCGGAGTCCGTGCCCATCGCGATCTTCACGCCCGCCTGGTGTGCCTTCTGGAACGCCTGGAAGTGTTGCGCCACAACGGCGTTCGCCTTGTCGAGGATGACGTCCGAGATCGCCATGCCGGCCGCGGCCTGGTCGAGCACCATGCGTGGCGCCATCAGCGTCGGCACGAGCCAGGTGCCGTTCTTGATCATCTCTTCGACGCCTTCGTCGGTGAGGAACACACCGTGCTCGATGGAGCGCACGCCGTTGCGCACGGCCGTGAGGATGCCGTCGCCGCTCATCGCGTGAGACATGACCGCGATGCCAGCGGCGTTCGCCTCCTGCACGATCATCGCGATCTCCTCGTCGCGGAAGTGCGCGTGCCGGGGGTTGCTGCGCGGTGACATCACGCCGCCGCTGGAAGCGATCTTGATGATGTCGGCGCCGTGCCGGACGAGCGTGCGGATGACCTTGCGCAGTTCCTCGGGACCGTCGGCCACGGTGTCGGGCAGGCCGGGGTGCAGCGGCGGCGAGACGTGTGCGCCGCACTGCATCCAGTCGTCGTTGTGGCCGCCGGTCTGCGACACCATGTTGACCGCGATCTGCATGCGCGGCCCCTGGATCAGCCCGCGCCGCACGGCTTCCGCGACACCGAGGTCGGCGCCGAGCGCGTCGCGGACGGTGGTGATGCCGCACTCGAGCGTCGCCTTCATGTTCCCGATCGCCTCGTAGAACGGCAGCGAGAACGGCGTGTTCAGCGACCGCACCAGGTCGGCGCCGCTGAACATGAAATGCACGTGGCAGTCGAACAGCCCCGGCAGGACGGTGTGGCCGGTCGCGTCGACCACGGTGTCGCCGTCGAGTCCGGTGCCCACGTCGACGATGCGGTCGCCCTCGACCACCACGTCGCCGGGCTCCGCCGCCCGGCCGGTGAAGACCCTGCCCCCAGAGAACACGATGCGCGTCATACGCGGAAATCTAAGGGCCGAGTCAATTTCTGTGATCCGTCAACAAACAGTTATGAGCGTTGCTAACAAGCTCTGTTAGCGTCCAGGTCGTGCGCCCCGAAGACCTGCAGCTGCTCACCACGCCCGGCACCGTCGCCGTGTCCGGAGACCTGGTGCTGGTCAGCATCACGACGCCCGACCTCGACAAGAACACCTACCGGGGCGGTCTGCACCGGGTGTTCCCCGATGGCACGACAACGCCGTGGACACACGGTGATCGAGACAATGCGCAGCGCATTTCTCCGGATGGTCGCCTGGTCGCGTTCCTGCGCGTTTCCGGTAAGTCCAAACCGCAGCTCTACGTCGTTCCCGTGGACGGCGGCGAGCCCCGCCGGCTGACCGATCTGCCGCTGGGCGCCGGTGCCCCGGTGTGGTCGCCGGACTCGTCCCGCCTGGCGTTCGTGGCCCGTGTCCCCGAAGCCGGCCGCTACGGCACGACCGACGACGGCCCCGAGTCCGAGGCGCCGCGCCGCATCACGCGCCTGGACTACCGCGTCGACGACGTCGGCTTCCTCGCCGACCGCCGCACGCGCCTGCACGTCGTCGACCTGGACGGTTCGGTCTCCGAGGTGACCGACGGTTCGTTCGACGTCTCCGACCCGGCCTGGATCGACGACTCGACGCTGGTGTTCGTGGCGCAGCGCGATCTCGGCGTCGTCGAGACCCTGCACTCCGACCTGTACACCGTGCCTGCTGCCGGTGGTGACGTGTCGCTGCTCGTGCGCGGTGCCGGTGAGGTCTCGATGCCGTTCGTGGCCGGGTCCTCGCTGTACTGGCTGGGCACCGAGTTCACCGGGATCGACGTGGTGGCGCGCAACCACGGCCTGTGGCGGTGGTCGCTGGACGGGTCCTCGGATCCGGTTCGGCTCACCGATGTCGAAACCGTTGACGTGGAACGGCTTTCGGGTCAGCCCGTGGCCGATGCCTCGGGTGTTCTGCTCGTCGTGCGCAACCGCGGTGCGCTGGAACTCCAGCGGATTCCGTTCGACGGTGGGCCCGGTGAGGTCCTCGCCGGATCCTCGGCCGCGGTTCGCTCGTTCGCTTCGGACGGGTCCACTGTGGTCGCTGTCGTGTCCACTCCGGACAGCCCCGGTCAGGTCGAGTTCGTCGGAACCGGTGTGCGCACGTCGTTCTCGTCGGTGCCGGCCTGCCGAGTCGTCGAACTTTCCGGTTCGGCCTCCGACGGCTACCCGGTGCACGGCTGGCTGGTGCTGCCGGAGGGCGACGGCCCGCACCCGGTCGTCATGGCCGTGCACGGCGGTCCGTTCATGTACCACAGCTGGGGTTTCTTCGACGAGGCCCAGGTCTACGCCACCGCCGGATACGCCGTCGTGCTGCCGAACCCGCGCGGCTCGGCGGGCTACGGCCAGGCCCACGGCCAAGCGGTGATCGGCAAGTTCGGCACCGTGGACGTGGACGACGTGCTGTCCCTTTTGGACGTGGCGCTGGCACGGCCTGACTGCGATCCCGAGCGCGTCGGCGTGATGGGCGGCTCCTACGGCGGCTTCATGACGTCCTGGCTGTCCGCGCACCACGGCGAACGCTTCAAGGCCGCCTGGAGCGAGCGCGCCGTGAACGCCTGGGACTCGTTCTCCGGCTCGTCCGACATCGGCTACTTCTTCACCGACGCCTACTGCGGCACCGACCCGGAGGCTCAGCGCGTGATGTCGCCGCTGACCTACGTCGAGAAGATCAACCTGCCGTTCGCCGTCGTCCACTCCGAACAGGACTGGCGCTGTCCGCTCGAACAGGCCCAGCGCATGTTCGTGGCGCTGAAGCGGCGCGGGGTCGAGGCGGAGATGCTGATCTTCCCGGGCGAAGGCCACGAGCTGACCAGGTCGGGGCAGCCGCGGCACCGCAGGCAGCGCTTTGACGCGGTGCTGGAGTGGTGGGGCCGCTACCTCAAGGCCTGACGCGGGCGGGCTGCTCCGGCGGGGATCGCCGGAGCAGCCTCCCGGTCAGCTGATCTGGACGCAGGTGGCCCTGTTCTGCCAGTTCACGCCGCCGAGCCGCAGGTCCTCGCTCCGGTCGATCCACGTGGAGCGCAGGCCGCCGCCGGGGCAGTCGGCCGCGTCGAAGAGCCTGACGTCGCACTGGTGGGCGGTCGTCACGGAGCCCGCACGGTTGTCCCAGCCCCAGGCGGCGAGGTTGAACTGCCCGTTGATGTCGCTGGTGGACGCCGAGCAGTTGCCGTACTTCCAGAACGTGATGCAGGCACCAGAGCGTCCGGTGCCGTCGAAAAGGGTGAACGCGTCCACCGTGTTCGCCACCTTGCCGACGTTGGTGCACGCCACGGCCTGGGCGGCCGGAGCCGCCTGCGCGCCCGTCGTCCCCGTGATCAGCGCACCGACGGTGAACGCCAGCGCGACGGTCGGCCCGGCCGCCCTGCGCACCGACCGCGCCCCCTGCTCCTTCGTGATCATCCCCGGATCCCCTCTCCTCGTGGCCGCGGCTTCACCGCCTCGGCTGGGAGTGATCGTGGGAGGCCGATCGTGCAGAACCCTTGCACGATTCCTGCAATGACCAGGTCGGGTCGCTGCCTCAAGACCTGACGAGCTCGTCGGTGACGGTCCGGAGCAGCTGCTCTCGCGGCGGTCCACAGGGCGTGCGGGTGAGCTGCGGCCAGATCCGTTCGATGCGGTCGTGCAGGTCGCTGTCGGTGTCGAAGACGGAGACCGGGTCGAGCAACCCGACGCGGCCGACGGTCCGGCGCAGCACGTGGTCGTCGTGCGGTGCGGTGGCCAGCGCCGCCGCGAAGGCGAACAGCGGATAGCAACCGTCGCGGCGGCTGACGTCGACCGGCGTGCCGCTCCAGGCGAGCGTGCGCGCAGCGTCGGTCTCCAGCGCGAAGGTGTGGCGTTCGCGGGCTTCCGGCCCGACGTCGGCGAGATAGGCCTCGGTGAGGTCCTCCGGTGTCGTGTGCGCGGCACTGGCGCGACCCAGTGCCTGCGCGTGCACCAACGAGAAGGACAGCCCGTAGGCGAACGCGGGATCGGTGTGGCACAACGCGTCGCCGACGGGGACGAGCCCCGCGACACCGGACCCCGCGGTGCGGTCGATGTTGGCCAGGCCGCCCATCGGCATCACGTCGGTGATCGGCAGCGCGTGCTCCGGTGAGGTCATCACGTCCAGCGGGGTGATGGCTCTGGCCGCGGCCATCCACGCGCGGTCGTCCCGCAGCACCCGCAGGTCGTGGTCGGCGGTCGGCACCAGGAAGATCACCGCGAAGGTCCGGTTGTCCCCGCGGAACGTGTTGAACCCCATGTACCCGAGGTCGCCACGCGGGTTGAGCAGCCACGGTCCCGTGACGTGCTCGGCGCCGGGAACGAGCGCGAAGTAGCGGCAGTAGTAGATCGCGCCGCACTCGCTGGGCCGGGCCGCGGCGCGTGGCCAGCCCGGCGGGACGCGGTACCGGCCGAGCGCGTCGACCACCACGTCCGCGCAGATCTCCTGCCCGTCGTCGAGGTGGAACCCGCCCGCACCGGGCACGAAGCCGGTGATCTGCCTGCCCGCGACCAGCCGCACTCCGGGTTCGGCGGCAGCGGCGCGGCGCAGGGCCCATTCGACCATCGGGCGCCGCACCCAGAGGTAGACCAGGTCGTCGTCGCCAGGCACGCGGGGACCTGACAGCTTGGCGGACAGGTCCTGTTCCTCCGCGCCGGCGTCGAGCAGCGTGGCGATGACGTCCGGTGCGAGGTCGCGCAACACCCGGCGGCCCCGCGGCAGGAACGTGTGCGGCTGCTGGAAGTGCGGAATGCCCTTGCGAACGACGTCGAACGCACCGTCCGGCTCGTCCTGCGCCATCACGTGGTCGCGTTCCACCACGACCGCCGAATGCCCGGCACGCGCCACCGCCAGGCCGGCGGCCAGCCCGGCGACACCACCCCCGGCGATCGCGAACCGCATCCGTTCAGGCTAGGCGTGCGGCCGATCGGCCTACCAGGGTCATCGGGCCCCTGTCCGTCCCGAGTGGACCGGAGGTAGCGGCGGTCACCCTGGAGCGGTGCCGGCCCGGCTGAGATCCGGCGGAAGCTCGAAGGCCTGGAAGCGGGCCAGCAGTTCCTCGGCCCACACGGATTTCGGGTCGAACGGCACGAGGCGCTGACGGTGGCCCGGCTCCCGTACGCCCACCCAGTTGCACCGGTAGCAGAACTCGAGGTCGAACAAGAGCGAGTCGTCGGCCGCGTACGCCCAGATCGCGTAGCCGGGGTTGAAGCAGCGCATGCCTTCCCCGGCGGGGAAGGCCGCGACCAGTTCGAGCACCGCCGCCGCGGCCGAGCCTTCCCAGGTGCCCAGCAGGTCGCCGGCGATGTTCCACGCTTCGAGGCGGTGAGCCCTCGAGAAGCTGTCCGGCAAGTCGTCCCGCACGTCATCACCCCAGCAGCGTGTAGTTGAGCTCCTCGCACACCCGCGCCAGCGGCAGATCGAGCCCGGGGTGGTCCAGCGGCAGCAACACGTCCGGCGCCGCGGGCAGGCCGGAAGCCCCCGGCGGGTCCCAGAGGCAGATGGCAGGGTCGCCGGAGTCCATCGATGACCGGTACCAAAGCCCGTCCAGCTCCGGATAGGCCGCCCGGATCGCCCGCGACCAGGCCTGCGTCACCAGCTTCGGCCCCGTGGAGATCTCCTGCGACGCACCCACGCGCGTGGGCCACAGTCCGCCGAGGTCCAGCAGCCGCAACGTGCGGCGCGGACGCAGGACCACGAGGAACGGGCTGCGGGTGCGGCGGTCGACGATCGAGGTGGCCTGGAAGACCTCGGCGATCGACGTGCGCACGGACAGGCCGAAGTAGAGGACGCCGTTCTCGTGGTCCTGGACGGGGGAGCCGTCGTCGGCCGGTTGTTGCGCGTCGAAGCGGGCGTGGGGGAGCGGGCCCGTGTAGCGGAACGTGTTCCAGCGCTGGGGGTGGGAGCCCTTTGCCGTGAACACGCGGACCAGGCGGGTTGCCCGGTGCACCGCCACCACGTCCTCGGTGCGGCGCAGGTGTGCTTGCAGCACGGCAGGGGCAGGCGGCTGCGGAAGCCGTGACATTCGGGTCCTGTCGGGTGTTCGGGAGCGCTCAGGCGGGGGTGCCGAGCACGGAGGCCAGGGTGGCGACTCGGCGCGGGTCTCCTCCGGCGAGGAGCCAGTCGCGCGGGGTCGCGGGCTTGCCGTCCACTGGCAGGTCCTCCTGGAGGGTGGTCATGAACGCCGCTACCACCAGTGCCGGTTGGTCCGACGGGATTTCCGTCAGCACGGTCTCCAGGCCTGGCAGCACGCCGGTCCCCGCGAACTGCCACGCGGGCAGGCGCCAGCTGCCGCGGTCCTTCCAGCCCACCAGCCTGCCCACGCCCAGGCGGTGCCGGATGCGGCTGGTGTCGACCTGGAGCTGGCGCGCGGCCTCGGCGACGGTCAGCGCCGAGTCGCGCAGCACGGCGTGAGCCACGACCGTGCGGGTGCGGGGCTTGGCGTCGGCAGGGCCGGCCGGGGACAGGTCGAGGCCCACGTCGGTGAGCGCTGCCTGCTGGTCCGGGGTGAAGTACGTGGCCGGTTCCGGGTGTGGTGGAGCGAGCCTTCGCGCCGCGTCGGTCACGAGGGCGAGGAACTCGTCGGGGCTCACCTGCAGGCCGGCCTTGGCCAGCACCGTCTCCAGTGCGGGACTCATGCGCACAGAATAACCCGCGCGTGCGCATCTGTGCGCCCTACGAACGGCTTAAGCAGGAACGTTCCACGGTGCGCGCTCACGCGACGACGCTACGTGAGTTTTGCCGGTCCAGACCGGTGACGTGGGCCTCATGTGGCACATCGATACCATTCCCCGATGCACCTGGACCGCACCGCCAAGCGGGTCGTGGTGGCGTGGGCCGCCGTCATGGTCGCCACGCTCACCTACGTCATGATCCGCCCGCCGGGGTGGTCGCTCGACCTGCGCGTCTACCGCAACGGCGGCGATGCGCTGCTGCAGGGCCTGCCGCTGTACGTCGAGGGTTTCGCGAAGCCGCTCGGTGGTCCTGACCTGCCGTTCACCTACCCGCCGATCGCGGCGGCGCTGTTCAGCCTGCTGGCGCTCGTGCCGCTGGTCGTCGCCATCTTCGTGGTGGCCGCGGCGAACCTCGCGATGCTCACGGTGTTGTGCCTGATCGCGGCGCAACGGGTGCTCGGCTGGGGTCCCGAGGCGGTGAAGTGGGGTCTGGGCGCCGCGGCGGTGTCGTCGATCTTCGACCCGCTGCGCGAGACGCTCTGGTTCGGTCAGATCAACCTGCTGCTGGCCGTGCTCGTGATGGCCGACTGCCTGCTGGAACGCACCCGCTGGTGGCCGCGCGGCGCGCTGATCGGGCTGGCCGCCGCCATCAAGCTGACGCCGGCGTTCTTCGCGTTGTACTTCGTCGCGCGACGGCAGTGGAAGCCCGTGTTCGTGTCCATCGGGTCGTTCTTCTTCTTCGGTCTGGTGGGGTTTCTCATCACGTTCGGCGACGCGAAGGAGTACTGGACGCACGCGCTGCTCGACCCGAGCCGGGTCGGACGCCTGACCTACGCGTCGAACCAGGCGATTCGCGGCACGTTGGCGCGCTTCGGTTTGGAGAACACCGCCCAGGTCGCCGTGTGGGTCGTGCTGGCGCTTCTGGTCGTGGCGACGGTGTGGTGGTTGGCGTCGCGTCTGGGCGAAGTCGAAGCCTTCTTCGTGGTCGCGATCGGTGGTCTGCTGATCTCGCCGGTGTCATGGGGACACCACTGGGTGTGGATCGCGCCCGCGCTCGTGTTGCTGTCGCGCCCCGCGTTGCGCCGCCACTGGGCGCCGTGGGTGATCGTGGCGGTGTTCGCGATCGGGCCGCACTGGCTGTTCCCGCGCGACAACGACGTCGAGCGCAACTGGGCGTGGTGGCAGCAGGTGATCGGCAACCTCTACGTGTTCGCCGGGGTCGCCGTGCTGGTCACGCTCGCGGTGCAGGTGGTGCGAGACCGGCGTCGAGCCGCTTCAAGCGCAGGCTGAACAGCACCAGCACCACGCCCCACAGGATCGCGAACGCGCCGATCGTGATCACGAACGCCAGCGCGCCCGCCGTCGGGTTCACGATCAGGATGATGCCGAGCAGCACCGTCAGCGCGCCGGTGATGACGTAGAACCACTCGTTCGTCATCACCTTGCGCAGGCGGATGGCGTCGACGATCTGCAGCACGCCGGTGACCAGGGCCCACGCCGCGATCAACAGCAGCAGCGCGGTCGCCGTGATGCCCGGCCAGAACAACGCGATCAAGCCCGTGACCAGGCCCAATACGCCGATGAGGCCGAGCGCCCACCGGGCGGGCCACTCCTTGTGGGTCAGCGTGAGGTACAGCATCATCGCGCCGTCGATGAACGCGTAGGCACCCCACAGGATGATCAGGGCGAGCAGCGTGAGGCCGGGCCAGATCAGAGCGGCCAGGCCGAACAGGACAGCGAACACTCCGCGCACCGTGAAGAGCCACCAGCGTTGCATGGTCTCAGATCGTCTCGGCTGTCGGCGGGGTCGGCAACCTGAGACCCTCGTTCGGTGCTGATCCGAGTGGCTGACTGGGAACGGATCCGTTCCGGCGAGGTCACGCTGCAGTTCCGGCGGTGGAAGCGGCCGACGGTGCGTGCCGGCGGGACGTTGCGCACGTCGTTGGGCGTGCTGGCGATCGACGCGGTGGACGTCGTGTCGCGGGTGACGAGGGCAGAGGCGGTGGCGGCCGGGTTTCCGACGGTGGCCGCACTGATGTCCTCAGTGGACAGACGTGAGGGCTCGCTTTACCGGATCCGGCTGCGTTTCGCGGGCGAGGACCCGCGGATCGAGCTGCGTTCGTCGTCCGATGTGGACGGACTGGAGCTGACGGAACCGGCCGTGGCGCTGCTGCGGCTGATCGCGGCGAACCCCGGTGTGCGGGCCGCGGATCTGGCCGCCTCGGTGGGCCGCGAGAAGCTGCCGTTCAAGGCGGACGTCCGCAAGCTCAAGGCGAAAGGGCTCACCGAGTCGCTCGAGGTGGGGTATCGCCTCTCCCCGCGGGGAGAGGCGTACCTGCGAACAATTGCTGACTAACCCTGGCCCGTGATGAGCGACACCGCGAGATCCTGCGTCTGCTCGGTGACCTCACCGACCTGGAAGTCGTGCGCCACCACGTGCGCCACCAGTTCGGGCTCCGGCGGGAGGCCGTACTTGCGCAGGTAGTGCGGCACGGCGCCGGCCCAGATCCAGGTGCCGTCGGTGCGGAAGTTGAGCGGCACGTCCTGCTCGCCGTTCTGCGAGAACTCGTCGAGGTCGTAGCTGCGCGCGGCGAGCACGACCGGCGCGGACTCGAGGTAGTTGAGCAGGCCGTCCATCAGCTGCGGGTCGACGGGCTGGCGGTTGACGATGATGCGGCCGTCGTCGCTCTTGCCGTCGTACACGCGCGCGGTCCGCAGCTCGTTCGAGCCGGCGAACTGGTCCGGCTGGTCCGGCGCGGTCAGCGGCGAAACCTGGTACTCCTGCTGAGGATTCGCCGGTGGTGCCAGTACCGGTGCCGGGTCGGGCTCGAGCGGGGGCAGCGGCGGCAGGCCGACGCGCTGGCGCCACCAGTCCGGGATCTGCCGGTCCGGGCGCGGGAACGTCTGCAGCTCGTCGCGGAAACCGATGGGCGGTGGCGCGTTGCGCCAGCGCGGCTCGTCCTCGGCGTTGAAGTCGACGGTGAACGCCGCGGGCGCCTCGATCTCGTACGTGGCGCTCAGCCAGGTGCCGCGGTCGGGGTGGTACATGCCCCCGCGCAGGTGGCCGAACATCTGCACCACGTCCATCGGCGGCCGCACCGGGCGCAGCTGCCCGTCCGGTCCCGCGAACGCCAGATCGACCTCGATGTGCCGTCCGGCCGCGCGGTACTCGGCCCGGATGCGCTGCCAGCCCTGCGGTACGGCCGGCAGCATGGCACGGCCGATCTGCCTCACCAACTGCTGCTGGTCCTGCTCGCTCAGCGGTGTAGCCGGCTGGCTCATGTGGTCCTCGCCCCTCTTTTCCCCGTGCAAACCGCAGTGATCTTATCGGGCGGCCGCGGCTCGCGCGGGCCGGTCACGGACCTCGGGTCGTCAACACCACTCCGAGTGGGTGTGAAGCTCTGAGGCTGGGCCGATCGGGGCGCTGGAGGAGTCAGAGCTGCTTCTCGCCGACGTCGGAGACCGCGGACGGGTCACGAGGCCCCTTGGGCCAGCCCCTCGCGGTACCAGTCGGGCTGGTGGGACTCGACGCGGGGGAACCGTTCCTGCTCCACCGCGTACTGGTCGGGGCCGGGTTCGCTGGTGAACTCCGGCTTGCGGTCCCAGTTGAACTTGATCGCGAACTTGTCCGGCTTCTCGAGCTTGTACTGGGCGCCGAACCAGGTGCCCTCGCCCTCGGCGTACATGCCGCGGCGGAGATCCTGGAAGCGGTGCCACGTCTCGAGCGGCGGGTCCCAGTCGCGCATGACGCCGTCGGACCGGGTGAGCCCGACGCGGCCGTTGCTGTAGCTGCCGACGACCCGGTACTCGATCACCAGCCGCTGCCAGTCCTCCGGCAGGACTTCGAGCAGCATCACCGTCAGGCGGTCGAGCACTTCCTTCTGTCCGGCGGGGTCGAGCTTGGGCCAGCCTGTCATCGCGTTCCGGTCCTCCTCCGGTCGGTAGCCCGACCCTATCCTTCGCCCTGCCAGCCTTCGGTCTCCGCCGTCGCGGCGAGCTCGACCTGCTCGCGCAGCCAGTCCGGCATGTGCTCGTCGTCGCGCGGGAAGAACTCCAGGTCGCGGACGTACGAGTACGGGTGTGGCCAGGCGTCGAGCGGCCACTCGGGCTTCTCGTCGTAGTAGAGCTGGACGTCCGGCTCGGCGCCGTCCCGCAGCGTGATGGCGGCGGAGTACCAGGTACCCCGCCCCGGCTCGTAGCACGCCGCGCGGAACTGGTCGAGCTTCTTCGAGAACACGTCGGGCATCGCGTAGGACTTGCGCGTGCCGTCCTTTCGCACGGCGGACGCGGTCGACGTGTCGGTGAGGACGGTCGACTGCACGGCGAACCGAGCGCTCTCCCAGTTCAGCGGCGTGGACAGGGTCATGATCTCGAGCAGCTCGGCCAGGAGCTGATCAGCTTCAGGCGTAGGGAGTTTTGGCTGCATAATTAGCGTTCTCCGGCACGTTCTTGATGGTCTTCGTGAACACCTCGGACGAGGCGACCGTACCGTCGGCGTTGTAGACGACCTGGGTCCAGCGCATGGTGACCTCCTCGGGGAGGCCGTCCGCTCGCCTGGTCATCCGCACCTGGTAGTCGGCGATGGCCTGGTTCGGCTTGGCGTCGAACTTGGCCAGCTTCGCCTCCTCGTGGCGCCAGGAGGCCGCGTTGGTGAAGCCGTCCTTGTAGTGGCCGCTGTTCGACGCGTTCATCTGGCCGAACATGTTGATGTACTCGCCGGGACCGCCCGCCTCGTTCGCGACGATGTGCCCGCCGGCCCACCTGACGTTGTCGTACTGGGTGCCGTCGTAGGCGGCCTTGCCCTCATGGCCGGCGCGGCCCTGGCCCGTGTACTTGCCACCGTCGTCGCGGAAGTCGTCGTTGGACTTGCTGTAGGTCGGGGTACCGGAGACCGCGTCGGTCTGGCCGTGCTGGTTGGTGTGGAAGTCCCACTGGTCGTTGACCCGGTACTGCACGTCACCGAGCAACGGGTAGTCGAGGTCCGGGTTGAAGCCGTGCATGTCGGGCGTGGCCTGAGCCTTTGAGCCCGAGGTCGCCTCGACCCACTTCACGTTGCCGTCGGCGTCGGTGAAGAACTTCGTCGAGGTGCCGTTCGGGTTGCTGACGTTGAACTGCGTGTTCGGCGGCAGGCTGGTGTGGTCCGGCGGCAGTGTGTGGCTGCTGAGGACCTCCGGGAACTTCGGCACGTCCTCCGGCGCGCGGGGCGGACCGGGGACGTCCTTGATGCGGTCGCGCGGCGGCGCGTCCACGTCCCGCGGCGAACCCAGGTCGTCCGGCGGGTTCGGGTCGCGGTGGTAGGGCGAGTTGTTCGGGTCGTTGTGTCCAGGACGGTCGTAGTCGACGAACCTCTCGTCGAAGTCCGAAGCGTCCTCTTCGATGCGGTCGCGCGTCGGCGGTGCGTCGTACTGGTTGTTCGGGCTCGCCGCGCGGTCCCGCGCGTCGGTGGGGTCGAGGTCGGTGTCGTTGTCGCGCGAGCCGGGCGCGAAGCCGTCGTCGCTCGCCCTGGTCCTGGACCCGTCCGGGTGGTGGGTCTCCCACTCGCCGTTCGGGGGGATCCGGGGCTCACGGGTGCCGTCGGGACGGATCTCGGCGTCACTCGAGAAGACACGGCCGTGGCTGTCGGTCCAGGCGGGCCTGGTCGGGGCGACCACCGGCGCGTCGAGGTGCCGGGACAGCTGCTGGGCGAAGTCGTTGCTGCCCGCGTCACACCCGATCAGGCGAACCGGCCGGCTGCCGTCGTACCCGCTGCGCCGCAACATGTCCGCGTACTCGGCCGGCGTGTAGTCGTGGCCGCCGATGCGCGCCCTGCCGTCGGGCGTGATGTGCACGTCCGCCGTGAAGAAGCGCGGGTCGTTGGGGACGCGGTGGGGCAGGTCGCCCATGTCGCGGTCGCCGCCGTGGTGGGAGACGCCGGCGGGGGTGGACTCGGCGTGCCTCGCGTGCGCCTCTTCTGGGCTCGGGCGGTCCGCGGGCGGGGCGTCCGGGTCGTGGCTGTTCGGGCCGTCGGGGTCGCCGTCGTGCGGGCGGTCCGGGGAGTTGTCGTGCGGCTTTTCGGCGTCCGGGCCGTGGTGGGGCGCGTCGGGGCTGTGGGGCGCGTCCGGGCCGTGCGGGGTGCTCGCGTCCGGACGGTGCGGAGTCGCGGCTTCCGGGCGGGTGGAGTCCGGGGTGCGGTGCGGGGCCTCGGCGGTGCCGGTGCCGCGGGAGCGGGGGCCGTCCGGGCTGTGCGGTCGCGAGCCGTCTGGGCGCGAGCCGTCTGGGCGGGTGCCGTCGGGGCGGTTGCCGGGGCCGCTGCCGTCCGGGCGCGACGGGGAGTCGGGACGGTGTGGCGCGTCCGGACGGTTAGGTGCGTCGGGACGGGATGGGCCGCCGTGCGGTGCGTTGGGTGAGTGGGGAGCGTTTGGCCCGCCGTGTGGCGCGTTGGGCGAGTGGGGAGTGTTCGGGCCGGCGTGCGGTGCGTTGGGGGAGTGGGGAGCGTTTGGCCCGGCGTGTGGTGCGTTCGGTGAGTGGGGAGCGTTCGGTCCGTCAGGCCGCGACGGAGCGAACGGACCGTTGTGCGGTGCGTTGGGGCGCGTCGGTGCGTGCGGCGCGTCGGTGCGCGACGACGGTGTGGTGCCGCCGTGGGGAGCGTCGGGACGCGACGGTGCGCTGGGTCCGCCGTGTGGCGCGTCGGGGCGGGTGGGCGCAAAGGGTCCGCCGTGCGGGGTGGACTGGGGAGCGTTCGGCCTCGACGGGGCCTGCGGGGCGTCCGTGCGGGCAGCCGGTGCCGAGGGGGAGTTGGGGCTGTGCGGGGCGTTCGGGGCCGTCGGTGCGGACGACTGCGGGCGCATCGGGGAGTCGGTGCGCGGGGCGCCGCCCGCTGACGGGCCGCCTGCGGACGGGCTGTGCGGTGCGCCCGCTGAAGGAGCGTGCGGGGTGCCGGCCGGGGGCATGTTCGGAGTGGACGGTGCTGACGGCGCGTGCGGGGCCGACGGAGCCGCCGCGGACGGTGCGGTCGCGCGGCTCGGAGGGGTCGCGTCCGGGCGGGCGGCGTTCGGGTTGCCGGTCGATGGGCTGTGCGGAGCGCCTCCCGATGGGGCGTGCGGGGCGCCTCCCGAAGGGGCGTGCGGCATGCCGCCTGAGGGCAGGCCGCCTGACGGGGCGCTGGGCGTCGAAGGCATCGACGGGGTGGAAGGAGCGGACGGGGGCGGCGGCATCGAGGCGGGGCGGGCGGGGGCGTCTGCTCGGGAGGCAGAGGTCGACATGTCGGGGGTGCGCGGCGCGGGTGCGCCGGAGCCCAGGTCGCCGCGGCTGCCGGGAGTGCCGGTCCAGCCCTGGCCGCCGGTCGCGGGACGGCCCGCGGCAGGGGAGGACGGTGCGCCGGAACCGCCGGCGTTCGGGGTGCCGCCCATCGGGCCTGCCTGGGACGGGGTCGACGGGGAGCTGTCCGGGGTGCGCGACGGGGCTTGCGGGACGTCCGCCCGGGACGGGGCTTCCGGTGGTGCCACCGAGGACTGGACGGTCTGGCCCGTGTTGCGGACCGGAGCCGGGGCGTCCGGAGTGGAGGACGGGCTCGTGTGCGGGGTGCCGGGGCCCGCGGGAGACGGGGAACTGTCCGGAGTGCGGGTGGAGGACGGGCTGTCCGGCGTCCGCGACGGCGATGGCGCGTCGGGGGCGGAGCTGTCCGGCGTCCGGGACGGCGATGGCGTGTCCGGTGTCGACGGGCTGTCGGGGGTGCGCGCCGGCGAAGGCGCGGACGACGGCGACGAGCTGTCCGGGGTTCGCGAAGGGCCGTCCGGTGTGGAGGACGGCGACGACGGCGAAGATGGCGACGACGGCGAGGACGGCGAGCTGTCCGGAGTGGACGGAGAGCTGTCCGGCGAGGACGAGGGAGAGGACGACGAAGGCGCGCCGTGCCCGCCGGAAGGGGAGAGGTCCGGGCTGTCGGTGCGGTGGAACAGGCCACCGGGCTTGATGGACTTCGTGGAGATGACGTCGAGACCGGTCACCTTGCCGACCAGCTTGCCGACGACCTTCATGATCTTCGTGAAGATCTCGACCAGACGGCCCAGCAACGGCGAGACCTTCTTGATGGTCTTGATGAGCTTCTGGATCAGCTCACCGATGCGGGTCGCCCACTTGGAGATGGCGGTCACGGCCTGCGCGACGATCACCGGCGTGCCGAAGCCCAGCGTGAAGACGGCTTCCAGGACCCACGTGATCAGCTTGGCGACCAGGTCGGCGATCAGGTCGCGGACCATCTCGCGCACGAACCCGACGACCATGCCCATCACGCCGACGACGGTGCCGACCGAGCCGGCGGTGGAAGCGGCGCCGGACAACGCGTCCAGCTGCTCGCCCGCGGCCTTGCGGTAGGCGTCACCGGCCGCGCCGGTCCACGACGCGGTCTGGTCCACGGCGGCCTTGTAGTCGGCCGCGACCTTGCCCAGTTCGGCGGAGACGTTGCCCCACGTCGTGGAGTACGACTGGATCACCGGCGGGTCGCCAGCCAGCCAGTCCAGCGCCTCCTTCAGCGGCTGCATGTGTTCCATCAGGAACGAGGCGGCGGAGGACAGCAGGGTGCCGAACGGGTCGATCGCCATCGAGGCGGCGTCGGCCACGAGGCCGACGACGCCGAGGCCGCCCTCGATCCAGCTGCCCTCGGAGATGCCCTTGTAGGCGTCGACCGCTGAGTCGGCGATGGAGAAGCCGGTCGCCCAGCCGTTGTCACCGGTGCCGGCGTTGAAGAAACCGGACGGTTCTGCGGGGGCCTGCGCCACCAACGGGTTCGGTGTGGACATCAGAAGCCCTTCAGCGACTTGGCGATCTGGTCCTCGACCTCTTGGTAGTGCTTCGCGGTCTCGGTGACCTTCTTCGCGGTGGAGTCCATCGCCTCGGCGACGCCCTTCAACGCGTTCATGCCCCACTGCTCAACGGGGTCGAGCAACATCCGGAACGGCTGGCAGATGATCCCGTACGCGTCGGTCGGCATCGACACGGTGTTGGCCGCGTCCATCGCTCCCTGCAACCGCCCGTGCAGGCCCTCCAAGGCCTTGGCGTGCGCTTCCAGCACGTCCGAGGTGACGTTGAAACCACCGGAAGTCATCGAACCCCCTCAAGTTCGAGCAACGGACAGGAAGATCAGCTGAGCACGGACTGCCCGCCGAAGTCGTCGTCATCGTCCGACGGGGGACGGCGACGAGGCGGAGGTGGCGCGGAATGCCTCGGGGGAGGCGGTGCGTCGTCCTCGACTCGGAAGTTGATCTCGTTGTTGTCGTACGGCGAGCGACTGGGCTCCTCGGCCGGTGGCGCGGGGAAGTTCTTCTTGGCCTCGTTGAACAACACGTTGGCCGTCTCGTCCTGCGTGCCGATCGTGTCGGCCATCGCTTCCTGCAGCAGCTCGGGAATCCGGGACTGCGCGCGCTGCAACAGCTTCATGATCTCGCCGCTGATCTCGGACATGCGCTTGCCGGAGGCAGACTCGTTGATCACGAGGTTCTGCAGGATCCCGTTGGACCCGACCGTCATCTCGATGGAACCGTCCGACGACCGCTCGGAGATCGTCATCCCCTGCACGCGCGTCGCCATCTCCTGATAGCGGGCAGCGCGCTGCTGGATGGTCTGGTTCCAGTTCGCGAGCATCTGCTCGGACCCGGCGATGTCCTCGGGCACCGGTGTTCCTTCCCAAAGCGGCGGCGGACTCAAAGGATGACGCAGCCGGACGTGATCCAGTTCCGTCGACGTGGCAAATCGGCCGTACAGACCAGCGGCGCCCCACTGATCGGACCAGTGGAGCGCCGCTGAAGTCAACGCACTAGTTCACGCCGAGCAGGTCGACGACGAAGATCAGCGTCTCGTTGGGCTTGATCACGCCACCGGCTCCGCGCGCGCCGTAGCCCAGGTGCGGCGGGATGACCAGCTTGCGGCGGCCACCGACCTTCATGCCCTGAACGCCCCGGTCCCAGCCGGCGATGACGCGGCCGCCACCGAGCGGGAACTGGAACGCCTCGCCGCGGTCCCAGGACGCGTCGAACTGCTCGCCGGACGAGTGCGAGACGCCGACGTAGTGCACGGACACGAACTGACCGGCCGTGGCCTCCGCACCGTCGCCAACGGTGATGTCCTCGATCAGCAGGTCGGCGGGCGCCGGGCCGTCGTGCGGGTCGACCTCAGGCTTCGTGGGGGCCATCACAACTTCCTCTCGGAACGGGATTGTTCGCGCTCGATCCAATCACGCGCGCGCGTGAGCGGCCGAATGGCCTACGCAGACCAGCCCTACCCGGTCTCGGAATCCTCTGTTGATCTGTAACCACCTCCGGCCCTGCATCCGGGGGACACAACAGAAGAAGGAGATGATCATGGCGGCAACCCTGCACCGCCTCCGGTCACTGCTCGGTGCGGCATTGGCGGCGGCGACGCTGTCGATGGCGTGCGTGAGCGTGGCCGAAGCAGCTCCGACCCCGCCGACCACCGACGGTGAGTTCGGCACCCAGATCGTCGGCGGCACGCGCGCGAGCACGTCCACCTACCCGTGGGTCGTCTACCTGGCGACCAGCAGCGGCTTCCAGTACTGCGGCGGCACGCTCGTCGCTCCCAACAAGGTCGTCACCGCCGCGCACTGCACCGTGGGCGACTCCGCGTCCGCGGTCCGCGTGGTGGCCGGCCGCGACGACAAGAACTCCACCGCGGGCACCGTCGCCCGCGTCACGAGGATCTGGATCCACCCGAGCTACACCGACGTGACCCGCGGCTACGACGTCTCGGTGCTCACGCTCGACCGCAACCTGTCGCAGACCCCGATCAAGTTCGCCACCTCGGCGGACAGCGCGCTGTACGCGGCGGGCACCAGCTCGACGATCCTCGGCTGGGGCACCACGTCGTCCGGTGGTTCGGCCTCGCGCTACCTGCTCAAGGCCACCGTGCCGCTGACCAGCAGTTCGACCTGTTCCAGCGCGTACGGCAGCGACTTCAACGCCACGCACATGGTGTGCGCCGGCTACACCCAGGGCGGCACCGACACCTGCCAGGGCGACTCCGGTGGCCCGCTCGTGGCCGGTGGCAAGCTGATCGGCATCACGTCGTGGGGCGAGGGTTGTGCCGCCGCCGGTTACCCCGGCGTCTACTCCCGCGTCTCCACCTACGCCGCGCAGATCCAGGCACAGCTGTAAGAGGTACGAACGAACTCCGGGAAGGGTTGTCGCAACGGCGCGCAACCCTTCCCGGTGTTGTTTCCGTCCTGGTGGCATGAACGGCAGAAAGCTGTTGGCCGGCGCCGCCGTGCTGGTCGTCGCCGGAGTGAGCGTGAGCTCCGCGGTGCGAGACGAAACCCTCGCGCCAACACCGATCGTGGACTACGGGCCGGTGCGTCTTGTCGCGTTCGACTCGTGCGACAACGCAGTGACCGAACTGCGCAACGCCATGGCCCCGTACGTCAGCGCGTACGGCCTCGGCGGCCGTCCCATCATGTACGCCGAAGGCATGGCAGCGGACACCAACAGCAGTGCGGGTGTCGCGCAGAAGAGCATGCCCGACGCGAGGGCCGCCACGCCGCCCGCGCAGCAGCAGGAGCACTCGACGACGAACGTCCACGAACAGGGCGTCGACGAGCCGGACATCGTCAAGACGGACGGAAAACGCGTCGTCTCCATCGCGGACGGCAAGCTGCGGGTGATCGACGTCGCGAGCAGGTCCATCACCGGCACGGTCGATCTCGGTCAACGTCACGCGAGCCAGCTGCTGGTCTCCGGTGACCGCGCGCTGGTCGTCGCCGAGAACCAGGTCCCGATCATGGAGAAGCCGGTTCCACCGGACCGCCCGTACCTCCCGGAGCCCGGCACCGAGCTGGTTCTCGTGGATCTCAAGGCGCTCAAGGAGATCAGCAGCCTCAAGACCGACGGCTTCTACCTCGACGCCCGCCAGATCGGCGGCACCGCCCGCGTCGTCGTCCGCTCACAGCCGCGCATGCCGTGGGTCTACCCGAACGAGACGATCAACGAAGCGGGATCCCTGCGGCGCAACAAGGAGATTCTGCACAGCGAGCCCATCCAGTCGTGGCTGCCGCGCTACGAGCTGAACCAGAACGGCGCCAGGACGAGCGGAACTCTCGTCGACTGCGCGAACATCAGCCACCCCGTGGTGCACTCGGCGGCCTCGATGCTGACCGTGCTGACGTTCGACCTGTCCGGCCAGCTCGGCACCGGCCAGCCGGTCTCGATCGTGGCCGACGGCGACACGGTCTACGGCACCGACCGCAGCCTCTACATCGCCGACGACCACCGCCTGCTGCCCGAACTTCCCGCCAAGCCACCGGTCCAGCGTCCGATCACCACGGCGATCCACCAGTTCGACATCAGTCAGGCGGGACCGCCCAAGCACGTCGCGTCCGGTGACGTCGGTGGCACGCTGCTGAACCAGTACTCGCTGTCCGAGCACGACGGCGTCCTCCGCGTCGCCACGACAACCGGCACGGCGGCTCCCTGCTGCTGGCGCATGGGCGATTTCGCGCCGCCGCAGCCGCAACAGCCGTCGGAGAGCTTCGTCACGACGTTGCGCCGCAACGGGAACGAGCTGACCAAGGTCGGCCAGATCGGCGGGCTCGGCAAGGGCGAGCGCATCTACAGCGTCCGGTTCATCGGCAAGACGGGCTACGTCGTCACCTTCCGGCAGACCGACCCGCTGTACACGCTGGACCTGAGCGATCCTGAGCAGCCCAAGGTGACGGGCGAGCTGAAGATCACCGGCTACTCCGCCTACCTGCACCCCGCGGGCGACGGCAGGCTGATCGGCGTCGGCCAGGAGGCGACGGATCAGGGCAGGGTCACCGGAACGCAGGTGTCGCTGTTCGACGTGAGCAATCCCGCGTCACCACAACGGCTAGCGCAGTACCACCTGCCGAACTCGAACTCCGAGGCCCAGTTCGACCCGCACGCGTTCCTGTACTGGCCCCAGGACGGCACGCTCGTCGTCCCGGTGTCGCAGTACAAGACGACCTACGAGGTCGCCTCGCTGGTGCTCAAGGTCGAGGGCGCCCAGTTGCGCGAGTCCGGCAAGATCGTCGAGCCGTCGAACCAGAACTACGGCGGCGGTCAGCGGCGCACGATCGTGATCGGCGACCAGCTGTGGTCCATCTCCAACGCGGGCGTGCAGATCAACGCGCGCAACGGCTTGGCCCAGCAGGCCTGGCTGCCGTTCTAGGCGGCGTCCACTAGTACGTGTTCGGGTAGCCGTTCTGGGCCGGAGCGCGGTCCCCGTTGAGCAGGCGGTGCGACAACACCGTGCCGCCTGCCATCGCGGCCGGGATCACGACGATCGCGGCCAGCGGGATCAGGCACAGCAGGTAGGTGGGCACGGCGAACCCGAGCACCAGCGCGCGGCGGGTCGCGAGGATCTTCCTGCGCTGCTTGAACGACCGGCCGCGGCGCGTGAACGGGATGCCGGTCAGCTCGATCCCGAGCAGGTACCCGTTGATGCACACGGCCAGCACCGGCACCACGGTCTGCCCGACGACGGGGATGAAGCCGCAGAGGAACAACGGGATCGCGAACAGGATCGAGGTGCCGACCAGCAGGAGCGTGCCGCGCAGCCCCACCAGGAACCCGCGCCACCAGCCGACCTGCTCGGCCTCTGGCACCCCGCCGAGCTCGTCCTCGACCTCCTCGGCGATGTACTCGTAGAACGGGCCGCCGATCATGAGTGTGATCGCGGTGAACAGCAGCACGCTCAGACCGAGGATCGCCGCGACCACCGAAATTCCGACGGCGACCTCGACGACGCCCCGCCAGGTCTCGCTCCACGAGTCAGCGAACCCGGTGAGCCAGCCCGCGATCGAGTCGATGTAGAGGAACAGCAGCACCCAGCCGGTGATCATCAGCACCGCGGTGATGACCGCGGGCAGCGCCCCGACCAGCACGCGCTTCGGCGAGCTGAACACCAGCCTGAACCCGCGCAGCAGCAGAGCGATGCCGGCCCCGAAATCCTTGATCACGCGCGCAGAATAGTCGGTTCGAACCTCCCGGTCGGCGAATACGTGTGAGGAGAGGGGCCTTCGGGACCCATTTGAGATGAGGGGGCGCGCGAATTCGTTCGGACGGGCATGATGCGTGCTGATCGCTGGAGGCGTTGAGGTTGAGCAACCCAGCTAAGAACGCCGTCGTCGTCCCGGACGGGCCGCTGCCGATGCTGCCGCCCGCCATCTGGGAGTCGAAGGACGTGCAGGACGCGTTCGCCGCGGATTCCCCCGGAGCCGTGGTGGCGATCGCGCGCAAGGCGCACGGTCTGCGCCAGGACGAACTCGGGACGCTGGCGGGGTTCTCCCAGTCGGCGATCTCGCGCCTGGAGGCCGGCAGCAACATCGCCTACGACATGCGCGTGCTCAGAACGCTCCAGCGGCTGCTCGGCATCCCCTCCCACCTGCTGGGCCTGACCGACCGCACCGTGCCGATGCGCGTGGGCGAAGCCAGGCGTCTGCACGCGGAGGGCTTCGAGGCCGTGGCGAAGGACCTGATCGTGGGCATGGAGGGCAAGGCACTGATGGCGTTGTGCACCTCCGCTGCGTTCACCACGGCGAACGGCACCGGCGCGTTGGCCGACGACGCTGTGAGCCAGCTGCTCGTGTTGCGCCGGATCGTCAACGACGCGCACAACTGGCGTGGCACCGGTGCGCTCATGCCCGCCGTGCGCAACATGTACGACTTCATCGACGTACTGCGCCGCAACGCGCGTGGCGACGTCCGCAGGCGGTTGCTCGGCACGGGCGCGATGTACGCCGAGTTCTACGGCTGGCTGCACGAGGAGATCGGCGACCTGCGCGGTGCGGGCGCGTGGACGTCCAGGGCGATGGAACAGGGCCAGGCCGCGGACGACAGGGACGTCGTCGCGTACTGCTACGTGCGGATGAGCCAGCTCGCCGAGGTCGAGGGCGACGACGACCGCGTCATCGGCCTGGCGCGGGCCGCCCAGCGCGAGACCGGGCTGAGTCCGATCGTGCGGGCGATGGCAGTGCGGCAGGAGGCCCGTGGTCTCGCGCGGGCGGGTCAGGACGCTTGCATGCCGCGGTTCGACCTCTCGCACTCGCTGGTGCAGGCCGCGGAACGGACGCAGACCGACGAGTACTCCATCGGCTACTGCTTCACCGAGCTGCACGTCCTCATGCAGCGCGCCGGCAGCATGGTGGATCTCGCCGACCACAAACGCGCCATCGACGCGTACACGAGTCTCATGCCCAGGTGGGGCGGCATCTGCCAGTGGGAACAGGGCGTGCACACGGCCAAGCTCGCCTACGCGCACGCCGCCAACGGTGACGTGGAGCAGGCCGTCGGCTTCGGGTTCGCGGCGCTCGACCTGGCGCGCGCGACCGGCTCGCGGCTGATCGTGAACGAGCTGGACAAGCTCGACCCGTGGGCGGCGGCTCCGGCGATCGCCGAACTGGCCGCCGAGGTCTCCCACCTGCGGTAGGGGCCTGTATGCGAGATTCGCATACGGCACCCGCAATTAGTATGTAACCCTCCCCATTTCGTGCCGCACGTCGCACGATCTAGGTGTGATCGACCTAGCCGAACGAACGCCGCGCTCGGACGAGGTCAGCTCCGAGAAGTTCTGCGCGGCAGTGGCAGAGCGGAACGCGGGCCCGTACCGGCTCAAGTTCTACGCCACCACACACGCCGTCGTGTGTGTGGTGGACGACGCCGAGGTGAAGGCATGAGCACTCAAGAACGAACGGATGCGCGCATGCCTGTATTGCTGGTCCGCAAGCGTGCGGGTGTCGTAGGAGAGACACAACGCACGTGCCACCTCGTACCTGTGCCCGACGACGATGACGACCGCACGCCGCTCGCGCTCACCGCGTACTGCGGCGAACTCATCCACCGCGGTGAGGCCGAACTGCTCGCCCAGCCGTCCGGAATGCCTTGTGTCGGCTGCCTGTTTCGCATTCCGATGCCCCGCGACGGACAGCTAGCCCACGACTGGTGAGGCGATGCAGGCCGTTCCGGCGAGCCGGAACCCGACGCGCTCGTACACCCGCGCGATCTCCGGGCTGCCGGCCGAGAGGAACACCAGCTTCGCGCCGCGATCCAGTGCGTCGCGCGCCAGTTCCGCGGTGACCGCACCACCGAGGCCACGTCGCCGCGCCGCCGGCAACGTGCCGATTCCCGCGACCTCCACGACGTCACCCGCCCGTTGCGCGGTGCCTACCGCCAGCACGCCCTCGCCTGGCAGGTCGGCCACCGCGTGACGGTGCCGGGTGCTCATCGGGGTCGCCTCCAGTAGTGCCGCGTCCCGTTCGGCCACACCGACGTCCCCCTGCGAGGTGCCCGGTGAGGAGAACGCCAGCTGGGCCACCACCGACACCTCCACCGGCCGGGTGCCGAGCACCCGGACGTGCGGACGCGGTTCCGGCAACCGGTCGGGGTCGAGCACCAGCAGCGGCGCCCTGAGCACCTCCAGGCCGGCCTCGATCGCGATGTCGTACAGGTCCGGAGTGGTCTCGTGCACCCACTCGAACGCTTCGGGCACGCCGAGTTCGCGCTGCCGTTCCCGCACCTTCACGACGTCCGCGAGCGTCGGTTTCCCACCGGGATGCCGCGGCCGCGCGTAGTACGGATAGCCGTCGCCGGCCTGAACGAACAGCACCAGCTCGCCGTGATCCTCAACGCGAGATCCCGGTCGGGGCACAGAGTCGTAAAAGTCCTCGAGAACGTCCCACACGGACGATCACGCTAGCTACCTTTGGCGGTATGACGCACGGCAATTCCCGCCCGAGCGGCTTCGAGCAGTTCGCCAACAGGCTCGTGGGCTCTCTGGTGAAGCTCGGGACCGGCCCCAGGAGCATGCGCTCCCTGTCCGTGCGAGGCCGCAGCAGCGGCAAGTGGTACAGCACCCCGGTGAACGTCCTGGACCTGGACGGCACCCGCTACCTGCTCGCTCCACGCGGCACCACGCAGTGGGTCCGCAACCTGCGTGCCGCCGGCTCCGGTGAGCTGCGCCGCGGCAGGTTCGTCGAGACGTTCAAGGCGGTCGAGCTGCCGGACGAGGTCAAGCCGGTGATCATCCAGGCCTATCTGAAGCGCTGGCACGGGCAGGTCAAGAAGTTCTTCCCCGGCATGGACGCTTCCACTCCGCTGGACAAGCTGCTGGCGCGAGCCGGCGACTATCCCGTTTTCGAGCTGTCATGAGAATCGTGGCGGCGGTGCTGGCCCTGTTGATGGTCCTGACCGGCTGCGGCAGCGACCGCGAGGACCGGTTCGCCCGGCCCGGCGCGCCCAAGTCGTCGCCGAGCGGGAAGTTCGTCGCGCACGCCGAGAGCTCGAGCGAGGTGCGCGTGACCGACCGCAACGGCGGTGACGTGTTCCGGAAGTCCTACGAGTACGCCACGAGTTCGCGCGCCGACGGCATCGGAGTGGTGTGGCTGTCCAAGAAGGACCAGCTGTGGGTGCTCGTGCCCGGTGACACGAGCGAGCGCATCGAAGCCGGGCCGGACGGCGTCTGGACCGCGGTCGAGGCCGAACTACCCGGGGAGATCACGCGGCTCGGGTGACGCGTCGGCCGCGGGCTGGCCCTGTGCCATGCGGCGGCCGCGCTCCAGTTCCGCGTCGAACTCGGCGCCCAGCAGCACGGCGATGTTGGAGATCCACAGCCACACCAGGAAGACGATGACACCACCGAGCGAGCCGTAGGTCTTGTTGTAGGACGCGAAGTTCGCCACGTAGATCGCGAAGCCGACGGTCGCGAGCGCCCACAGCATGATCGCGAGCAGGCTGCCGGGGGTGACCCAGCGGAAGGCGGGCTGCCGGACGTTCGGCGCCGCCCAGTAGAGCACCGCGAACGCGAGGCTCACGAGCAGCAGGATCACCGGCCACTTCGCGACGTCCCACACGGTGACGACCGTGTCGCCGAGGCCGATCGCGTTGCCGACGGTGTCCGCGACACCACCGGTCAGCACGAGCGCGCCCAGCGTGAGCGACACCAGCACCACCGAACCGAGCGTCAGCGCGAGGCGCAACGGCACGGTCTTCCAGAACGGGCGGCCTTCCTCGACGTCGTACACGGCGTTGCACGCGCGCATGAACGCACCGAGGTAGCCAGACGCGGTCCAGAACGCCGTCAGCAGACCGATGATGCCCAGCAGTCCGGCGGCGCTCTGACCTTTCTGCAACTCCTCGACGGACGACTTCACGAGCTCGCCCGCCTGACCGGGTGCGACCTGGTCGACGTACTTCAGCAGCTCTTGTGTCGTCGAATCGCCGAGCAGCGCGAGCGCGGACGTCAGCACGATGAGACCTGGGAACAACGACAGCACCGCGTAGTAGGTGAGCGCGGCTGCCCAGTCGGTCAGGTTGTCGTCGTTGAACTCTTTGACTGTCCGTTTGAGAACGCCCCACCAAGCGCCCTTGGGCAACTTGGTGGGACGTTCGACCGTTTTACCTGCGGGCACGGCGCCGCCAGTTCCACGACCGGCTACCGGTGCCGACACCGGCCAGGTGCAGGGCGATGAGCAGCAACCCGAGCGTAACGAGGGTCCCGGTGGTGATCGCACTACCGAGAGACACGTCCGCGAGGTCGAACAGCAGGGCGAGGCCGAACGCCACCGCGGCGATGATTGCCAGCACGAGCAACCTCCTCAATCAAGTGACCTGCGGATACCCACTTCGTTGCGGGGGAATCACACCGTTCGGAGCAATGGTCGTGCCATGATCCGCACATGAACGTCCAGCGGTGGCAGGCGGCCGCGGTTCCGTGGTGGGTGACCAGGGTCGGTCTCGTCGGTGGCTGGATCGTCGCCTTCTACTTCGCGGCGAGCGCGAACGAGGCGCCCTGCACAACCGCACAGCCGTGTGTGCCGGACCCGTTGTTCTCTCTCGCTGTGGTGCCGCTGCTCGCCACGCCGTTGCTGCTGCTGTTCGGCCGTGTGCTCACGGGCTGCGCGATGGGCGTGGCGTTCGGTGTGCTGGACATCGTGCTCGACGGCAGTGCGGCGGCCAACGTCGCGTTTGGTCTGCACGCCGGCGCGTGCGCGATCGTGGCGGCGTGGACCCTCAGGTCGCGGGCGGACCAGCACGAGGCCGCGGGTGCGACGATCGTGTCGTTGCCGGACATGCCGCCGACGCGCGGAGTTCTGCGCATCGTCGCGGTGCTGCTGGTCGTCTTCGGGTTCCTCACGTTCGTGCAGTACGACCTCTCCAGCAGCGAGATCGAGCAGCACATCGCCAAGGCCAGCCGGGTGGAGGCCGAGGTCGTTGAGATCAAGGACACCTACGAGGTGTGGGTGGAGCTGCCGGATCGGCAACGCACCTCGTTCGAACCGCTCTCGCCGGAGTCGTACCAGGTGGGCGACGCGGTGCCGGTGATGGCGGACGGCACGTGGGTGCGGATGGCGAACGAGCCCGACGACGTCACGTGGTGGCTGACCCTCGGCGGCGCCGCCGTGTTCATGGCGGTCATGCTGGCCGTGCGGGAACGCCGCCGCCGCGCGTTGTGGACGGGCCCGGTCAAGGCGATCAAGCTGCAGGCCCATCCGGTCGGCCCGCGCCGGATCCTGTTGCGGCACAACAAACAGGACATCGCCACGGTCACCACGCTCGCGGATCTGGGGCTGGAGGAGCCGCTCTACCACGACACCGAGCAGTTCGGCCGGGTGTGGCGCGGCGAGGAGGATCCACCGGTGCAGCTCGACCCGGCGGAGATCCTCGTCGCGGGCGAGTGGCACCACGGCGGCCAGGTCGCGCTGCTGGTCGAGGGCGAGGTGGTGGCGACCAGCACGCTCAACAGGGTGCGTCCGCGGCACACCGTCCACAGTGCACACCTGCCGGGCGAACCCGTCACCGCGGGCACGGCGGTCGACCTGCCGCACGCGATGTGGCCCGGCGACCGGCGGCGCACCGAGGGCGTGGTGTTCCTGCTCGCCGCGGCCGGTGCGTTGATCGCGATGAAGTACTACCCGAGCCTGATCCTGCTCGGCCTGATCGGCGGGCAGTTCCTGTTGTCGGCGGTGAACAGGTTCCAGCCGTTGATGCGTCTCGACCACACGGCGGTGTTCCTCTACACAGGCGTGTGGACATACCGCGTGCCGTGGTCGCAGCTGCACGGAGTCCGCCGCTCGGGTCCCCAGCTCATGCTCGCGTTCGGCCCGCACGGCGACGTCATCACGACGCCGTACCTGCCGGACGCGCAGGCAGGCGAGAAGCTGATGTGGGCGCGCGCCCGGTCGTTGATCGCCGACCACACCGGTGAGCGGGTGACCCGCAGGCTGAACATCAGCGTGGTGGTCGGCCTGATCTACCTCGGGCTGATCCTGTTCATCTGACGCGGTTACCTCAAGCGGGCCACGGCCTTGAGCAGACGGTCCACATCGGACTCGTCGGTGTACGGCCCGATGCCGGCCCGCACCGCGCCCTTGTCGCCCAGGCCGAGCCACCGCGCGCACTCGATGGCGTAGAAGTGGCCGGCGGGCGCGTTCACGCCCTCGGCGCCGAGCCTGCGGTACACCTCGGCGGGATCCAGCCCGTCGACCGAGAACAGCACGGTCGGCGTGCGTGAGGAAGCCTTGCTGTAGATGCGGACGCCGAGTTCCCGCAGCCCGGACTCCAGCTGCTCGCGCAACCCGAGTTCGTGCTCCTCCAAGCCCTCCAGCGTGCGCATGAACTCCACCGCCGCGGTCGTCCCCGCCAGCAGTTCGTACGGCAGCGTGCCCAGCTCGAACCGTTCCGGCACGGCGTTCGTCGACGGCAGCAGCTTGTCCGGCCGCAGCGTCTCCAGCAGCTCCGGCGCGGCCGCCAGCACGCCGAGGTGCGGGCCGAGGAACTTGTACGGCGAGCACACGAAGAAGTCCGCGTCCAACGCCTCGACGTCGACCGGCACGTGCGGTGTGTAGTGCACGCCGTCGACGTAGACGAACGCCGCCATCTCGTGCGCCGCCCGCGCGATCTCCGCGACGTCCGGACGCGTGCCGAGCAGGTTCGACGCCGCCGTGATCGCGACGACGCGGGTGCGGTCGGACAGCAGCTTCGTCACCGACTCGACGGGCAGCTCCCCGGTCGTGCGGTCGAACGGCGCCCAGCGGACCGTGGCCCTGGCCGCCTCTGCCGCCTGCACCCACGGCCGGATGTTCGCGTCGTGGTCGATCCTGGTCACGATGATCTCGTCACCCGGCCGCCAGTTCTTCGACAGCGTGCGGGCGAAGTCGTAGGTCAGCTGGGTCATGCTGCGGCCGAACACGATGCTGCCCGCGTTCAGGAACTCGCTCATCGTCCTGCGCGCGGTCTGCACGACCTCCTCTGCCCGGCGTTCGGCTGCGGTGACCGAGCCGCGGTTCGCGATCGCCGAGGTCAGGGTGTCCCTGACCGCCTCGGCGACGACGTCGGGCACCTGCGCGCCGCCGGGCCCGTCGAAGTGCGCGGCACCCTCGCGCAACGCGGGGAAGTGGGCGCGGACCGCGGCGACGTCGTAAGCCATGACCTCATGGTGCTTGAGCACCCACGAATCGGGAAAGGATCAACCGGAGGGTGCTCACCTGATCGGCCGCGTCGAAGTCCGGGTCGACCAGCCTGCCGAACAGGCCGTCGACGAGTCCCTGCGCCCAGCTCGCCGCCGTCCGCGCGTCCACCGCGAGCGCGATCTGGCCGGCGTCGTGCGCGTTCTGCAGGAGTCGGGCCAGGCCGTCGCGCACCACCTGCTCGTTGCGGCCGACCAGCTCCCACAGCTCCGGATCGCGGCTCGCCTGCATCACGACCTCCAGCACCAGCCCGGCCACCGACCGGTCCAGCGCGGGCACGCACAGGTGGTCGACCACCATCAGCACGCCGTCCCACGGGCTGAGCTCCGCGGCCCTGGCGAAGACCTCGGCGTTGTCCTGGCCGTCCTGCTCGAAGATCTCGCGGAAGATCGCCCGTTTGGTGGGGAAGTAGTGGAACAGGCTGCCGGTGCTGATCCCGGCGGCCCTGCAGATGTCCGCGACGGTCGTCCGGTCGTAGCCCTTCTCCGCGAACAGGCCTGCCGCGGTGTCGGTGATGTGCCTCTTCTTCGCGGCGTGCTTGACCGGATCTACCGTTCGCACCTGTAGTACTGCCTCTTCTTCTCGTCCTTGACGTAGACACCGCGCTTGCGGATCTCCCGCGCCAATTCTGCGGCCTCCTCGTTCTCGTACTTCGAGATGGCCTTCCTGCGGGCGGTGAACAGCGCGTTCACGTCCGCCGCCAGGTCGGGCGCGTGTTCGACCCACATCCTGAAGTCGTTCGCGAACGGGTCGCCGTCGCGCCACCGGTAGCCCTGGCCGGTGAAGGCACGTTCGAGCCTGGCCTTGCTGAGATCGGACGTCTCACGGGCCAGCTCGGCGCCGTCCGGGGAGAGCAGGACGAGCTGCTTGCCGTCCGCGAACGCCGACTCGACCTCGTTGCGGCCGAAGTCGAAGGTCTTGTCGTCCTTCCTGAGCGTGACCCGGTCGTGCGAGATCTCGACCGTCATCATCTCCGCGGCCCAGAACAACGCGAACACCCCGCCGACGAGCGCGCCCACCGCGAGCGCCGCGACGGTCGCCCACGGCTCGGGGATGTCCGTGACCAGCTCGAACACGCCCTGGAACGGGAACCACCCGAGGGTGGTGATCCACCTGGCCGCCAGCTTGAGCCCCCACACCGCGGCGGCGCCGACAGCCGGGCAGAGCACCCAGATGCCGTACCGGACCGCCGCGATCTCCTGCACAGTCGTCATGGAGCCCAATACTAGACCGAGCGCTCGGTTTATTCTGATTCACGGCAGGTAGAAGGTGAGCAGATCGCTCGTGACCGGCGGGAACAGCGCGTACATCAGGTCCTTGTCCGGGCCTGGGTAGACGTCGGTGAACTGGCGTTGCAGCCCGTCGATGCCGTGCGGACCGAACAGCAGTGGTGCGAGGAGGTCCGGGGCGATGCCGGCTCCGCCCTGCTCGCCCGGCCCGATCACCGTGCCACCCCACTCGTACGGCCCGATTTCCTCGCCGTCCCAGCGGAAGCGGACGTGCGTGCGGTAGAAGCCGAGCAACACGTCGGTGGGTTCCTTGCCTCGCAACCGTTTCGTGAACACCGGGCGCAGGTGTTCGAAGAGCTTCGGGACGTCCGGAATTCGCACCAGGTACTGCTCCAGGCCGGGACGTCGCGGTTCGAGGAACTCCTCCAGCACCGGCAGTCGTTCCACGACCGAGTCCGGATTCACCAGGTGCACCAATGCTTTGACCGCATCGTCGTCGCCCGCGATCTCGCCGAGGACGACGTCGCCCTCTTCCGCCGGAGTGCTGCGACCGGTGGCGACCGGGGTGCCGTCGCGCTCGACCACCCACGTGGTGGAGCCGGTGCGGTTGATCAGCCAGCGCCAGCACGGCGTGGTGTGGCCCATGCGCAGATCGAAATTGCGCTGGACGTCGTCCTGGAACCGCTTCAGTGCGGGCACATCGGATTCGGTGGCGCGCCGGATCGTGTGTCCCGCAACGGCTTCGGGCCTCTTCGCGAGCGCCCTGGTCTGCTTGATCGGGATCGAGTACGTGTAGCCGAACTGGCGGTAGAAGTACGGGATGCCGATCATGATCTGGATCAGGTGACCGCGCCGGGCCGACCTCTCGTGCGCCCAGTCCATCAGTTGCCGCACCAGGCCCCTGCCCTCGTGTTCGACGTCCGTGGCGACCTGTTCGACCTGACCGGCAGGGATGTCGAGACCGGCGAGCGTCACGGTCTCGTCCATCAGGGTGGCGGTGGAGACGATCCGATCGCCTTCCGCCGCCACCCCGACCCAGTCGCAGCCCGCGTCCTGGTCGGTCATCAGCAGGCGGGCGTCGACGCCGTCGCTGGGATCCATCCGCGCGACGATGAGCTTCTCGACCTGGTCCACGTCTTCTGGGCGCGAGGCGCGAATGTCCACCGGCGGAGTGTTTCCAGGACGGTCGTTGTCCGCAAACGGTTTTAGGGTCGAGGGCATGGACTGGAACAAGCAGTTGACTGATCAGCTCGACTTCCACTGGAACCTCCAGTTGCGACCACGGCTGGAGGGGATGAGTGACGACGAGTACTTCTGGAAGCCCGTGCCGGACGCGTGGACCGTTCACCAGGACCACTCGATCGACTGGCAACACCCGACACCCGAGCCCGCGCCGGTCACCACGATCGCGTGGCGGATGGCGCACATCATCGTGGGCGTGTTCAACATGCGCACGGCCTCGCACTTCGGTGGACCGCCGGCCGACTACATGACGTGGCAGTACGCATCGACCGCCGACGACGCGCTGAAGCAGTTGGACGACGCGTACGAGGCGTGGATGGCCGGCGCGCGCAAGGCTGACCTCTCGCTGCCGGTGGGTCCGGCGGAGGGACCGTTCGCCGCGGAACCGATGGCGACCCTGGTGCTGCACATCAACCGGGAGGTGATCCACCACGGTGCGGAGATCGCACTGCTGCGGGATCTGTATCTGCGGGAGAGCTAGTCACCTCGAAGTGTATACTTTCTAAAAGTTTGCGCTAACTGCAAGATGGTGCCCACAGGGAACATCGAAGGGGATCATCATGCGAGTCATCACGCAGAAGACCGTGGGCGACACGTCCGTGCTGGAGGTCGCGGAGGTGGCGACGCCGGCGCCCGGTGCGGGTGAGGTGCTGGTCAAGGTAGATGCGGCCGGCGTGAACCCGGTCGACACGTACATCCGCGGCGGTGGGTTCCCCGCGCTCGGCGAGCCGCCGTTCACGCTGGGCTGGGACGTCGCGGGCACCGTCGAGCAGCTCGGCGAGGGCGTGCGGGGGTTCGCGGCCGGTGACGAGGTGTACGGGCTGCTCCCGTTCCCCGGCACGGGCGGTGGCTACGCCGAGTACGCCGTGGTGAACGCCTCCGACGTCGTGCGGCGGCCCTCGTGGCTGACCGTCGAGCAGGCGGGTGCGACGCCGATGGTGGCGCTGACGGCATGGCAGGCGCTCGTCGGTCGGGGCGGGCTTTCCGCTGGTCAGCGGGTGCTGATCCACGCCGCGGCGGGCGGTGTCGGGCACGTCGCGGTGCAGATCGCGAAGGCTCGGGGCGCGTACGTGATCGGCACGGCGTCGGCGGCCAAGCACGACTTCCTGCGCTCGCTCGGCGTGGACGAGGTGATCGACTACCGGCACCAGGACTTCACCGAGATCGAGCCGGTCGACGTGGTGCTCGACGCGATCGGCGGGGACGACGCCGAGCGCTCCGCCAAGGTGATCAAGCCGGGTGGCGTGCTCGTGTCGATCATTCCGGGCAACCCGGGTTTTGACGTTGACCGAGCTGTGGACCTCGGCATCCGGTTCGAGCTCTTCGCCAGCGTCTCCGCGTCCGGTACCGATCTCGCCGCGTTGCCGCAGCTCAAGGTGCAGATCGACCACGTCGTGCCGCTCGCGGACGTCGCGAAGGCGCACGAGCTCGTCGAGTCCGGGAGGACCACGGGCAAGGTCGTCCTGGTGCCGTGACCGCTCGTTAACCATCCGTTGACCATGTACATCGATCGTGTGCGAAACATTCACACGATCGGGGAGTGCTCATGGCGCGGTGGAGTCCACTTGCTTTAGTCGTCGCACTGTTGGCGGCGGTCGGCCTGTACGGGTCGACCGCCGCTTTTGCCGAGGAGCCGCTCAAGGTCGCCGACGCGATCAGTCAGCAGTCCGGGGCGTCGGCGACTGTCCGCGGGTACGTCGTGGGCCAGCCCACGGCCACGAACACGGTCGTCACTTCGGGTTATCCGAACGACTACGCCCTCGCGCTGGCTGACTCGGCCTCCCAGACCAGCACTTCGAGCATGATCTACGTGCAGATCCCGTCGGCGTTCCGCGCCTCGTGGGGGCTTCGCACCAACCCGTCGCTGCTGGGCAAGCAGATCGACGTGACGGGCACGTTGAGCGCGTACTTCTCGCACCCCGGTCTGACCTCGTCCACGGCGTTCGCGTTCGCCGGCACAACACCGCCGCCGACGTCGACACCACCTTCGACGTGCACCGGCTACTACGCGACGGCCTGCAACAAGACCGGCACGGCGTTGAAGTCGGCGTTGAACAGCATCATCCGCACCCAGACCAAGCTCAGCTACGACCAGGTCTGGAACGCGCTGAAGGACACCGACCAGGACCCGGCCAACCCGAACAACGTGATCCTGCTGTACAGCGGCCGTTCGCAGTCGAAGTCGACCAACGGTGGCGGCGTGAACGACTGGAACCGCGAGCACGTCTGGGCGAAGTCGCACGGTGACTTCGGCACGGCGACCGGTCCAGGCACCGACATCCACCACCTGCGGCCGGAGGACGTGTCGGTGAACGCCACCCGCGGCAACCTGGACTTCGACAACGGCGGATCTGCCGTCCCCGAGGCGTCCGGCAGCTTCTACGACGGTGACTCGTTCGAGCCGCGCGCCGCCGTGAAGGGCGACGTCGCGCGCATGCTGTTCTACATGGCCGTGCGCTACGAGGGCACCGACGGCTTCGCGAACCTGGAGATGAACAACTTCGTCAACAACGGGTCCGCGCCGTACATGGGCAAGCTGTCGGTCCTGAAGCAGTGGAGCCAGCTGGACCCGCCGGACGCGTTCGAGCAGCGGCGCAACCAGGTGATCTTCGACAGCTACCAGCACAACCGGAACCCGTTCATCGACCACCCGGAGTGGGTCAGCTCTATCTGGCCGTGAGTCGTTCGAGGAAGGGGCGTTGCGCGGAGACGATCTTCGCGCTCGCCTCCTCCACGCTGAACCACTGAACGCGGTCGACCTCGGGGAACGTCTTCTTCTGGCCGGACTTCGGCGGCCACTCCATCTCGAACGTGCCGGGCGTGACCGTCTCCGGGTCGAGGTCGCCCTCGAGCGCCCACACGGTGATGACCTTGCCGGAGCCCTTGGCCTCGCCGAGCGGGATCAGTTCACCCTCGGGCACCGGCAGACCGAGCTCTTCGGTGAACTCGCGCCGCGCGGCTGCCTCGGGCGTCTCGTCGTCGGTGTACTCGCCCTTCGGCACGGACCACGCGCCGGCGTCCTTGCGGGCCCAGAACGGGCCGCCCATGTGCCCCAGCAGCACTTCGAGCTGGGTGGTTCGTCTGAACAGCAGGATTCCGGCCGACCGTTTCATACTGTCCAGCATGGCGGACGACTGGGTCCTGCACGTGGACCTCGACCAGTTCATCGCCGCGGTCGAGGTGCTGCGCGATCCGTCGTTGCGCGGAAAGCCCGTGGTGGTGGGTGGCAACGGCGACCCGACCGAGCGCGCGGTCGTGGCCACGGCGTCCTACGAGGCACGCGAGTTCGGCGTGCACTCCGGGATGCCGTTGCGGACCGCGTTCAAGAAGCTGCCGGACGCGATCTTCCTGCCCGCCGACCACGCGCTGTACGAGGCGGCGTCGGCGGACGTGATGGCCGTGCTGAGGTCGTTCCCGGTCGTCGTCGAGGTGATGGGCTGGGACGAGGCGTTCGTGGGCGCCACCGTGGATGATCCGGTCGTGCTGGCGCGGTCGTTGCAGGCGGCGGTCCTGGAGTCGACCGGGCTGCACTGCTCGGTGGGCATCGGCGACAACAAGCTGCGCGCCAAGATCGCGACCGACTTCGGCAAGCCCGCCGGGGTGTTCGAGCTGACCCGCGCGAACTGGGCCGAGGTGATGGGACACCGGCCGACGTCCGCGCTGTGGGGCATCGGCGCGAAGACCGAGCGCAAGCTGGCTGAGCTGGGCTTCTCGACCGTCGCGGAGCTGGCGTCCGCTTCCGTGGACGCGCTGGCCGCCCGGTTCGGCCCGCGGATGGGCCCGTACTACCGGACCGTGGCGCTCGGTGCGGGCGACACGGTCGTGAGCGCGACACCGTGGGTCGTGAAGTCGCGTTCGCACGAGAAGACCTTTCAGCAGGACCTCGCGTCGTTGGAGGACATCCGCCGTGAGGTCGTGGCGCTGGCCCACCAGGTTGCTGTTGACGTGGTCGCCGAGGGCCGTCCTGCCGTGCGCGTCGGCGTGAAGGTGCGCTTCGTGCCGTTCTTCACGAAGGTGCGCGCGATGAAGCTGCCTGCGCCGACGTCCTCCGCGGACGAGCTGGCAGAGGCCGCGCTGACCGTGCTGGACCGCTTCGAACACGGTCGCGCCGTACGTCTTTTGGGGGTACGCGCAGAATTCTCTGCCGATGATGTCGAACCGAAGCCTTCTCCTTCGACGTATCCATGAGTAGACGCTTTACGGCTAGGAGAAGAAGATGACCGCCTCATCGCTCACACACCGCGACCGCGCCGTTCTCAGAGCCGTTGCCGACGGCCGATGCGAGCTCACCGGAAGCTTCCTGCTCGTCGACGGCTTGTGCTGTGCCGACCAGTTCGCCGGCCTGCGCCTGACCTCGGCGGGCCTGATCAACGCCGGTTCCGGCCCGGCGGCGCTCACCACTGCGGGCTACGAGATCCTCGCCGCGGCCTGATTTCTCACTTTCTGGGGATCTCGTTCTTGCGGAAGACCGACATCAGGTACCTGTTGGCGAACAGATAGCCGCCGTCCGCGGTTCGGAACTGTTCTGTCGCCGCCCTGATCTTGGCCGCGACACTTTCTTCACCCTCGCTCTCGATGATGGGCTGGACGCTGCCCACGCTCAGCATGGCGCGCAGCATCGTGGCCTCGTCGGGATGTTCCTGAGGAATGTCGATCGTGAGTTTCTGCCGCGGCTCCGGCAACCTCGTGCCCCTGCGCCCGCTCGGCCCCCGGACGGCCCGCGCGATGGTGATGATGTCGCTCGGCTGCTCCGGATGCCACTCGCACACGACCACGTAGTCCTTGCTGACCCTGACCGCCTCCGCGAAGGCCTCCTCGGGATCGGCCGCGAAGAACAGCGCGTTGAACGCCGTCACGACGTCGAACGTGCCGTCGGGCCAAGGCAACGGCCCCAACGCGCGTTCGTGGAACTCGGCGGTGCTCGACTGCCGCGCCAACGCGATCATGGCGGGCGAGATGTCGATCCCGGTGGCCTTGGCGCCTGCTTCCGTTGCGGTGGCGCAGAACTCGCCGCTGCCGCAGGCCAGGTCGAGGACCGTGGTGCCGGCGCCGATGCCCGTGCGTTCGATCGCGGTCTTCCAGGCGGGCATGGACATCTTCGCGCCGTGCGCTGCTCGATGCGCGGCCCGGCGGCCCCACAGCTCGCCTTCCCGGACTGCCTGCGAGTCGGTCATCCCCCGACCCTATCCAGGTGATCGACTGGGTGCTCGCGGAAATCCGCTGGCCGGTCTGCGGATCATGGCCGGTATGGGCGTCTTGACGCGGGTGCTTCGCGAACTGGGTGGTGAAGAGGCGCTGGACCGGCTCGCGCGGCTGTCCGGCAGCGACCTCACGTCCGTGCTGCTCGCGCTGATGCGACGGCGTGCGGGCGCGTTGTCCGGGCCGGATGTGTTGCGGCAGTACCGTTCCGACCGCTTCGTGGCGCCGGCGGAGGTGCCGTTCGCGGTGCTGCGTGCCGCGGAGGACCGGCTGCTGGCCGCGCTGCCCTCGTCGTTCTCCGTGCTGGGTCTCGCACCCGTGGCCCCGCTGGGGACGTGCTCCGCGGTGGCCGAGCAGAACCAGAACAACGTGCTGTCGACCGTGCGCGGCACCGAGGTCGCGGCCGACCCGACCAACGCGCTGGCGCTCGAAGCCGCGGTGCGCAGGCAATCCGGGCCGGACGACGTGCGGCTCGCGGCCGTGCAGCGCGTCGTGCGGGCGCAGTTGTTCGGCGGTGCCGGGAGGTTCGCGCACTTCACGTTGTTCGCCGCGGTGTCGGCGGGGCGGGATCGTGGGTCGCTTTCCTTTGAGCGCCAGCACTTCGCCGAGCACATCGCGTTCCTGCGCGAGGCGTGCGGGGACATCGAGGTGCGCGTGACGGTGCTGGATCCGCGGTTCGAGGTGGTGCGCGGTGAGTTGCCCGCGGACCCGTCGAGGCACACCGGGTACTACGAAGGCCTGTGCTTCAAGGTCTTTCGTGGCGGCGTGGAAATCGGCGACGGCGGGTTCGTCGACTGGACACAGCGGCTGACGGGCAACCGCAAGGAACGGTTGTTGATCAGCGGCGTGGGTGTTGACCGTTTCGCCACTTGTTGATTCCATGTGGTACCAACAACTTCTGCTTGCGCTGTCCTTGAAATGACACCTTTCTGTCTACTGGGTGGCGCACCTCTGGCGGTGTCTCGATCAACTTGCCGGACCTAGGCTCGGGTGTGGCCTTGTCGGGTCGGGGACCTTGCCGGGAGGGCGACGATGGCGGCGGAGCTCAGGTGGAAGCGCAGTTCGTACAGCGGCGGCGACGCCAACACTTGTGTTGAGTGTGCTGGTGACGGCCGGGCAGTGCGGATCAGGGACTCCAAGGACCGTCGCCGGCTGGAGCTCCACGTTGCGACGGCCGGATGGCGCGCGTTCCTGGCTTTTGCTCGTTCGTGAGTGTGCCGAACGGGTGACGCCTCCACACGGAAGGCGTCAAAGGCTTGATCAACTATGCCTCGGGCTGCTATCTCTCCCTTCGAAACCTGGCCAATTGGTTGACATCAGTATGGAACCTCTCCAATTGGCCGCTACCATTCTGCTACCTAGCAGATTGAGGGAGGAGGGGTGTTGCCCCGCAAGGAAAGTCCCGTCGTTCTGCAGAAGCGACTGCTCACGGAGTTGAGGCAGACGCGGGACGGACTCGGTCTCAGTCAGCAGGCTGTCGCGGAAGCGATGGACTGGTCCGTTTCGAAACTGATCAGGATTGAAAAGGGGGAGAACAAGATCTCCGTCACCGACGTCCAGGCACTTCTCTTCCATTACGGCGTGCGGGACGACGCCCGTGTCGCCGAGATGGTGGGGATGACCCGGGCGATCCGGCAGTTGAAGTCGGCGTGGATGGAGAAGTACCGCGGCTCGTTCAGCGAGCAGTTCGCGAAGTTCGTGGAGCTGGAAACCGCCGCCATCCGCATCCGGCAGCTTCAGCTCAACGTCGTGTCCGGACTGCTGCAGACTCCCGACTACGCGCACGCGCTGGTCAAGAGCTACGGGAACCCGGACGAGGTCGTCGAACGCGGTGTCGAGATCCGCATGCACCGCCAGGCGGTGCTGGATCCGGACGGTCCCGAGATCTACATCATCCTCGACGAGTCGGTGCTGCACCGGGTCATCGGCAACGAGGGCGTGCTCCGCAGGCAGTTGCTGCGGATCAGGGAGGTCGCGGCGCTGGACCACGTGACGATCCAGATCGTGCCGTTCTCCGCGGGCATCCACCCGGCGATGAAGGGCTCGTTCTCGATCCTCGAGTTCTCCGAGGGGGAGGAGGACTTCGCTTTGCTGCTCGAACATCCAGGTCGTGACGAGCTGATGACGTCGGGGCCGGAGCTCAAGGAGTACCTGAACCACTTCTTCAAGCTGGAGGACTTCGCGTTGCCCGCCGCTGAAACGCCGAACGTGATCGACCGCCGACTCGCAGAGCTGGGAGGTTCCTGATTCGCAGGTCCGGGCGGGTGGCTGCGCCACAGCCACCCGTCCGATGGCAACTCACAACCGAACCCCAAGTCCCATGAGGCGAGGCGATGTCGCCGTCCGTCAGCGTATGACGTTCGAACCCTGATGAGTGCCGCCATCCAGGTCCCGTTCGGGTGATTGGTCCTCGCCGCACCGGTCCAGCCGGATCGGTGCGCGACCGCACCCGCAGGAGGCGCACCATGTGCAACGTCACCAGAGATCGCGTTCAGCCCCTCGTGAGTCATTCCGGGAAGGGTTGCCGCGATGGCCATATTCGTTAGCTACAGCAGTAGCGATGGAGGCCCTGCGGCGTCGGCGGTGGTGGAAGCGTTGCGGGCCCGTGGTTTCGACGTGCTCTGGGACGGCGATCTCACGATCATCCACCCGTTGTCCATTCCGGCCTGGATGGAGAGCGCCGTCCGCGATCGGACGGTGCTGGTCATCGTGTCGGACGACTACCTGAAAGCGTTGCTGTCCAACGACTTCGTGGAGCGCAGGGGAGTGCGCTACGAAGCGGGACTGGTGCGGCACAAGATCTACCACCACGGCGGGGCGCACGGCTGCGCGGTGTTGCCGGTGGTGCCGCCGGAGGTCGACGCGAACGCGTTGCCGTCCGTCCTGCAGCAGCTGGTGATCCACCGCTTCGATCCCAGCACCCGCAACGGAGAGGAGGACCTGGTGCGCAGTCTCGGTGTGCTCGAGGTGGGGAACGGGGGTGGCGCGATGTACCCGGAATCCGAAGGGGTGCACCGGACCCGGATGATGCTGGCCGGTCTGGAGGCCTGCCCGCCGTCCTCCGCGCAGGCCTATCAGCTGGCGCACGACCTGGTGGAGCACGGCGAGGGCGATCTCGAACTCGCCAGGGCGTTCGACTCGGTGGTCGGTGTGGCCAAGGCGCACGGCGACGTGCGGCTGGTCAGCCGGTTGTCCGAGGTGTGCCTGAAGACGCTCTCGTCGACGTTGCCGCTGAAGGGCGAAGGGGCGTTGAAGGCGAAGGTCCTCGTCTCGGGGCAGGCGTGGCACCTGTTGCGGGAGCACCGTTTCAGTCAGGCGGCCTCGGTGGCCGAGGAGGGGACGCAGATCGCGAAGAAGTACCGCGACCTGTACACGGCCGCCCGCGGGCAACGTGCCCATGCGCGGGTTTTCCTGCACATGGCAACGGAAGCGCTGCCGTACGACCGCGAGTTCTACCTGCGCAACTGCGAGCATCTGCTGATCCTCGCGACCACGTTGTTCCGTTCCATCTCCGGTCCGACGAGCGAGGAGGTCGGGGTGTGCGCCTCGCTCAACGCGGAGAAGCAGTTGCTGCGGTACGAGATGACGGGGGAACGCGCCGAGCTCACGGCCGCGTGGGAACGCTCGCAGGTGGCCGAGGGACTGCTCACGCCGGGCACCGAGCCGTACCAGTGGCTCACCGTCCTGCAGGCGCGGTTGTCCCTCGCCGCCCGGAAGTACAACGAGGGCAAGGAGTTCGTCACCGACGTCATCGCCACCGCGGACTTCCCCGAGGTGGTCGCGAGGTCCAGACAGGTGCGCGCCGACCTGCTGCTCGCCACTCGCGAGAAGGCAGAAGCGCTGCGGGACCTCCTCGACGCCGAGGAGCAGTTCCGCGAGCTCGGCTGCGACTACGCGGCGGCGACGTGCTGGTGGACGATCGCGAAGATCGACTCGACGAAGCTCGTCAGCTTCCGGCTCTCGACGGCCGACGTGCTCCGGCTGGAAGACCTCGCGCCGGACCCGCGTGACCGGCGGCTGGCCGTGCTCGAACACGAACACCGGTCGGCGAAGCGGCTCGGCCGGCGCAGCGCGCCGGACTGGGCCTGTCTCGTCGACCGCGTGCAGCACGAGTGACTTCTTCGACGCGGCCGTTGCGCGACGGCCGCGTCCGGGTTGCCAGGCGGTCTTGTCCTGTCGCTCCTCAGCGCTCGGCGTAGCGCTTGACCAGTTCCTCCTCTCGTTCCGCCGGCCACGGGCAGCGGATCTCGCCCTGCGTGGCCGCGAAGAACAGCTCCAGGTGCACGTGCCACGCCGCGAGCGCCTCGGGGCCGTGTGCGTTCTCCTGGACCAGCGTGACCGTGGTGCCCTGCAGCGGCACGTGGTCGAACTCCCAGCGCACGACGCCCTTCGGTGCGCCGTCCTGGAGCCACTCGTACTCCAGCAGGCGCGGCGCCTCGGACCGTGTGACCTCGCCGGGCTGGATGCCGGGATGTGCGGCGCGCGCGGGCACGCCGTCCTCGGTGCCCTCGGTGAGCACGTTCCAGACGTCGTCGAGCGGTTTCCAGACCAGATCGCGGACGAACCGCACGCCCGCGGCCTCGTCCGTGCCCTCGTCGAGGCCGAACTTCGCGACGTAGTGCTCGATCCGCGACAGCCATTCCGTCGGCGGTTCGAACTCGGTGCCGTCGGCGTGGGCGACCAGCGCGTCCAGGCAGGTGGTCCAGCCGGGCGCGTCGCGGCCGATGGTGAGCTTCGTGGTGACCACGGCGGTGAACACCAGCAGACAGCCGTCCTCGTCCGGCAGGATCTCGAAGCGCAGCACGTCGTTGATCCAGCGGAAGGCGAACACCTTCGGCGGGTCGGACTCGAGCAGTTCGCCCTCGCCGCCGTCCGCGTCGACGGGTGCCGCCTCCGGGAACGTGAAGCGCATCTTCTGGCCGTCGATCTCGACCTCGGCCGGGAACCAGTGCTTCATCTCGGCCGGCTCGGTGACCACCCGCCAGACCTTCTCCGGTGAGTGCCGCAGCCTGCGCTCGAAGCGCAGGACGGGCTTGCCTTCGATCATCCGCAGTTCGGCGTCCACGGGTTCAGTCCCCTTCGATCTCGTCGAGTCGTCGTTCGAGCGCGTCCAGGCTCTTCTCCCACATCCGCCGGTAGGGCGCGAGCCAGGCGTCGATCTCCTCCAGCGGACCGGGGGAGAGCCGGTACCAGCGCCGTTGGGCGTCGGTGCGCACCTCGACCAGACCGGCCTCGCGCAACACCTTGAGGTGCTTCGAGACGGTCGGCTGCGTCAGCGTCAGCCGGTCGACGAGATAGCCGACCGGCCGCTCGCGTTCACGCAGCAGGTCGAGGATCTCCCGGCGACTCGGATCCGCCAGCACGGCGAATGTAGATGCCATGCCAGCAATATAGCTCGGTCGGCATATAAGCGCGACCTCAGTCGGCGATTCGGATCGCCACCTCCGTCTTCCAGTTGGCGGGGTCGGGCTCGACCGCGGGGTCGGTGAAGTACGTCTCCAGCCGGGCACCCCAGTTGTCGCCGTCGCGGTCGAAGCGCAGGGTGCTGCCGGTGAGCCGTTCGGTGACGGCGGCGAGCCCGTCCAGGTGGCCCTCGTGCAACTCCACCGCGTACTGGCCGCCGGGCAGCGTCGCGGTGAACACCTCCCCGTCGCCCGGCACCTCGGCGATGGTGGGGATCCCGGCCTCCACCTCGTACTCCTCGCCCGTGACGCGTAAGTACCGGAAGAACGGCGCGCCGAGGATCGGTAACTCGCGATCGGCCAGCCACTGCATGACCTCGGGAAAGCGGTCGGCGATCTTGGCGAACGTCTCCGGCGTCACGGTGGCCCGGACGGCGGCGTAGGGCTGGTCTTCACGCGTCTCGATGTCCATGCCACCACGCTAGCCACGAGCCCTGACAGAAAATCGCGGTTCACTCGGAACCATCCCCGATTAACGTGAAGTTCATGCACCGCACCCTCTCCGTGGCCAGCTCCCCGGTGCGCGACCTGCTCGCGCTGACCTCGCGCCCCGAGGTGATTTCCTTCGCGGGTGGACTTCCCGCCCCCGAACTGTTCGACCTGGACGGTCTGCGCACCGCCTACGAGACCGCGTTGCAGGACCGCTCAGTGCTGCAATACGCCCCCACAGAAGGAAACCCGGCCCTGCGCGAGCTGGTCTCCTCCCGCCTGACCGGCCGCGGACTGCCCACTCCGGACGTCCTGATCACCACCGGCTCCCAGCAGGCCCTGAGCCTGGTGGCCACCGCCCTGCTGCAACCAGGCGCCGTCGTGGCCGTCGAAGAACCGACGTATCTGGCTGCGCTGCAATGCTTCCAGATGGCCGGCGCCCGAATCGCGCCCGTCGCCGGCGACGCCGACGGCCTGGATCCGGACTCGTTGCGGTCCGTCGTCGCCACGCACCAGCCGTCGTTGTTGTACCTGGTTCCCACCTTCGCGAACCCGACCGGCCGCACCCTGTCCGCCGCCCGCCGCGCGGAAGTCGCCGCACTGGCCGCCGAGCGCGACTTCTGGATCGTCGAGGACGACCCGTACGGCGAACTCCGCTACCGCGGTTCGGCCGTCGCACCACTCGCATCCATCAGCGATAGAACCGTTTACCTGGGCAGCTTCTCGAAGATCGGCGCGCCGGGCATGCGGCTGGGATGGCTCCGGGCGCCCGCGGACCTGCTCCGCACGTTGGTGATCGTGAAACAGGCCACCGACCTGCACACGTCCACAGTGGACCAAGCTGCCGCGGCTTTGTATTTGACGCACAACGATCTTGACGCCCACGTTGCCCGGCTGTGCGTCGAATACGGCGCGCGCCGTGACGCGATGATCGCCGCGCTGCCCGCCACGGTTCCGGACGGCACGACTTGGTCGGATCCGGACGGCGGCATGTTCGTGTGGCTGCGGTTGCCGGGCTCCGCGGACAGCGCCGTGCTGCTGAAGGAGGCGCTGCGGCATGACGTCGCTTTCGTGCCGGGCGCACCGTTCTTCGCCACGACGCCTGATCACGCGACGTTCCGGATGTCCTTCACCACCAACACGCCGGCGGAGATCGCGGAAGGCATGTCGCGCCTGGCTGAGGTGCTCCGGTGAGCCTGCTCGCCTGAGAGTGTCGGACCTCGTGAGTACGTTGAAACGCAGGGGTTCCCAGCTCGGGGGTACCCCTGCGCAAGCGTGCGCGGGGTCGCCGCGTGGCCGGTTTGGCAGGCCTGCGAGCTGCGGCTGGGAGGTTGACTCGCCGAAGCGTTCGACGTCTTCGGGCGTGTTTCGCCGATCGTCGTGTCCGCGCGCTCAGGCCTGAGTTCGTCGTCGCGGCGGCCGACAACTGGAGTCTGCGAGCTCGTTGATCTCGTGATGTGCACGGCTTCACCACATGGGCGACAACTCGGCCCGCTGGTGTGCGTTGCGTCCTGGCTCGCGCCCGGAGGCCGGGTTCGTTGCGAGTTTCGGCGTATCCGGCGCGCGCCGCGGCGACGGGATCCGTTGGGCCGTGCACTGGTCAACGTATTGCGCGAGAGACGCATCGCCGACGGCAACGGCCGGGTCAGCCTCGGCTGCCGTTCGCCTACCTGGGCGCAGACGACCGGGCCGGCCCGAACTGCACGGGCCAGCCCGCTGTCCACTCGTACTACGAGCCCTGCTGAACCCAGGGGCCGACACCGGCCACGCGGTCGACCTTGATGCGCGTCACGAAGCCGGGAGGCGGGTTGTCCATCGGCGGGAACTTCACGTCCGGACCGAGGTAGGTGTGCGCGAGGCGTTGGAGCAACTCCGGCGCCCCGCCCTCGGTGATGCGCGCGGTGCCGTAGACGACGAGGTACTCCTGCAGACCGTGGTCGTTGATGTTGGGCGTTTCGACGGACAGCACCACACGGCCGTCGTTGCGGATGTTGCGGACCTTCTGGTGTTGGGCCAGGTGGCCGGAGACGATCTCGTCGCCGTCCAGGCCCACCCAGACGATGGTGACCTGCGGGGCGCCGTCCTGGCCGAGTGTCACTAGGTGGCCGAGCGCGTTGGACTCCAGCACCGCCCTGGCGGATTCGGGAAGCATGACGAGGACGCTACGCCGGTTCGGGCGGGTCAGCCTGGTCTCGGCAGACCCAGGAAACGGCGGGTCTGGTTCGGGGGCCGGGATCGGCCGAGTCTTGGCGGCATGAAGACGTTTCTGATCACGGGTGGCGGTAGCGGTATCGGGCTGGCGACGGCGCGGGTGCTGGTCGACGAGGGCGCGCGGGTGGTGGTGGCCGGGCGTTCGGAGGAGCGGTTGGCGTTGGCGCGCAAGGAGCTCGGTGTCGAGACCGTGGTCGCGGACGTGTCGAGGGTGGCCGATGTCGAGGCGCTGGCCGAGCGGGTGGGGGAGGTCGACGGGGTCTTCGCGAACGCCGGGGTCGGGGTCTTCACCGAGTTCGCGAAGGTCACCGAGGACGACGTGGATCGGGTGCTGGCGACGAACTTCAAGGGCGTGTACTTCACGGTGCAGCGCGTGCGCTTGAGGCCTGGTGCGTCGGTGGTGCTCAACGCGTCGTGGACGGTGCACCGCGGGTTTGCCGGTGCGTCGCTTTACACCGCCAGCAAGGCGGCGGTGCACAGCTTGGCGCGCACACTCGGTGCGGAGATGCCGGGGGTTCGGGTCAACACGGTGAGTCCTGGGTACATCGCGACGGACATGTTCCGGGAGAACGTGGAGGACGACGAGCCGTTCCGCCGTCAGGTGCCGATGGGGCGACTTGGTGCGCCGGAGGACGTGGCGCACGTGGTGGCGTTCTTGCTTTCTGACCGTGCGGCTTATGTGACGGGGCAGGACTTCGTGGTCGACGGCGGCCTGGTCGGAGCCATCCCGGCATGATGGGGACCGTGAGCGAGTTGGGGGAGTTTCTGCGCGCCCGCCGGGCGGCACTGGATCCGCCGGAGCGGGCGTCCCGGCGGCGCGTTCCGGGGCTGCGCCGCGAGGAGCTGGCGCAGCTGGCCGGGATCAGCGTCGACTACTACACGCGCATGGAACAGGGGCGTGCGTCGAACGCGTCCGACTCGATCCTGGACGCGTTGGCACAGGCGCTCGGCCTGGACGGTGCTGAGCGCACGCACCTGTACCGGCTGGCGCGGCCCACGCGTGTGGAGTCGCCGTCGGAGGAGGTGCGGCCGGCGTTGCGGTGGCTGCTCGACGCGCTGCACGGCGTGCCGGCGATGGTCCTCGGCCGGCGGCTCGACGTGCTGGCGTGGAACCCGCTCGCTGCGGCGCTGGTGACGGACTTCCGCGAGCAGCCGAACATGGTGCGGTACATGTTCACCGACCCGGCCGCACGGGAGCTGTTCCCCGGCTGGACGGACTGCGCGCGCGAGAACGTCGGCTACCTGCGTGCGGACTACGGCGTGCATCCCGACGACCCGGCGCTGCTCGCGCTGGTCGAGGAGATGTCCGGGAGGTCGCCGTTGTTCCGCTCGTTGTGGGCGGAACATCCGGTGCGCGAGCGGGAGCCCATGTTCAAGCGCATGAACCACCCGCAACTCGGTCCGCTGGAGCTGGCCGTGGAGACGTTGACCTCGGACGCGGGGCAGGCGTTGGTGACCTATGTGGCCGCGCCTGGTAGTCCGTCGGAGGAGGCCTTGCGACTGCTGGCTTCTCTAGCCGTTACGTGAACAGCTCCAGTGAGTGCTGGTGGTGTTCGCACCGGCCGCCGCCGGTCGCGATCGTGCAGGGCATGCCCTTCTTGGTGAGGGCACCGCACTGCAACGCCGGGTCGTGGATGTGACACAGCCCGTTCGCCCCAGCCGTGATCGGGCACGGCGTGCCCTTCTTCGTGGGCGCGCCACACGGTTCGCCGCTCAGCTCACGCGGTTGCCTCGGCTTCGTCGCCTTTTTGGTTTTCGCTTGGGGCTGAATGATTTCCCGCCCCGTCACCTCCTCCACGCCGCGCACCGCCAGACGGTCCGCGCGCTCGTTCTCCGGATGGCCCGCATGGCCCTTCACCCAGTGCCACTCCACCTCGTGCCTGTTGGCAGCTTCTTCCAGGCGGCGCCACAGGTCGGCGTTCTTGACCGGCTCACGTGCCTTCGTGAGCCAGCCGTTCGCCTTCCACCCGTGCACCCATGAGGTGATTCCGTTGCGGACGTAGGTGCTGTCTGTGTAGAGGTCCACGGTGGACGGCCGGGTGAGGCTCTCCAACGCCATGATGGGAGCCATCAGTTCCATGCGGTTGTTCGTCGTAGGGCCGATGTCACCGCCGTACATGTCCTTCTCGTGCTCGCCGTAGCGCAACACAGCACCCCAGCCGCCCGGACCGGGATTGGGGCTGCACGCACCGTCGGTGTAGATCTCGACCGCCATGCTTGATGAGGCTACCGACGGGGTCCGACACTCTTTCGGCGGCGGTTGTTCGCGATGATGTGGCGGAACATCTCGACCAGCGCCGGCGCGTTGATCGGCTGGTCGCGGTACACGGAGATCATGCGGGCCGTCTTGTTGCCGTGGCCGCTCGTGATGATGTTCTGCGGGTCCGGCACGATCGCCTTGTCGTAGAGCATCACGTTCACGTGGTCCTTGGTGCCGAGCAACGCGCAGATGTTGCCGTCGAGCACGAAGTACGGCCGGTTCGTGAACTTGATCGTCTCCTCGACGTCCTGGTCGGCCTCGTGGACGAGCCTGCGGACCTCGCGGCAGATGTCCTGCTGCCACTCGGGCAGCCCGGCGATGTAGTCGTCAACGCGTGTGTCCATGACCCTGTGTCGCAGCTCCTTCCGCGTTCTCGACATCGTGCCCGTGCAGAAATACCCGGACGCCCGCCGCGATGTCGTCTTCGTCCGGACGGGTGCCTCTGATGCTGGGCTCGCCCGTCAGCGTGAGCAACATCAGGTGCACCGCCGCGCGCTTCGGATCCTTGAACCCGAGCTTCCCGAGTTCCGCCGCGAGGGCGCGCTTCACCCTGCGCGGCCCCGTCTCCTGCCACGCCTCGATGGCCTCGGCGGGGATGTGACCGAGTTCGGCGTTGATCTGCCGGACCAGCGCGAAGTGCTCGGCGTGCCCGATCTCGGCGCCCATCGCCCTGCCGAACGCGACGAGGTCCTGCTCCAGGTCGGTGACCCGGTGGAAGTGCCGCTCGATGATCGCGATCTGGTCCCGCGCCGCGTCGTCCGCGCTGGCCTGGATGACGTTGCGGAAGAGGTCGGCCTTGTCCGCGAAGTGGTTGTACAGCGTGCGCGTCGAGACCTCGGCCTCCTTCGCGATGCCGTCGATGCTCGCGCGCGAGTACCCGTCCCTCGCGAACACGCTCAACGCCCCGCGCAGGATCGCCTGCCGCTTGTCCGGTCGCATGACGCGAGCTTAGTACAACGGCCGTTGCACTAAGTACTACGAGCGTTGTACTTTGGCTGGCATGCGAATCGCAGTGATCTTGGGGAGCACGCGTCCTGGCCGTCGTTCCGAGGCCGTGGCGCAGTGGGTCGTGAACGTCGCCAACGCTCGTGACGACGCATCGTTCGACCTCGTCGACCTGGCGGAGTTCGATCTGCCGATGCTCGACGAACCGATGCCCGCGATCGTCGGTCAGTACCAGCACGCACACACGAGAGAGTGGGCGTCGCGCATCGCGTCGTACGACGGTTTTGTGTTCGTCACGCCCGAGTACAACCACTCTTTCTCTGCTGCGCTGAAGAACGCCATCGACTACCTGTACGCGGAGTGGAACGACAAGGCGGCCGGGTTCGTGGGGATCGGCGGCACCGGTGGCCTGCGCGCGGTGGAGCAGCTTCGGCTCGTGCTGGCGGAACTGAAGGTGGCGACCGTGCGCACTCAGGTCGCGTTCGCGCGTGGTGATCTGCAAGGGGAGCCGCAACATCACGACACGCTCAACGTGATGCTCGACGAACTGGTGGCGTGGGCGTCGGCGCTCAGGTCGGTGCGCTCGGTCGCGGCCTAACGCGGCAGCCAGCTCGCCATGTCGGCGGCCGCGTCCAGCACCTCACCGCTGACCTGACCGGACGCGGACTCCGTCTCGGCGATCACGACGGTGCTGCCGTCCGTTCGGGACTGGTAGTGCAGGCCGGTGAACCTGATGTCCGCCATGTCCAGCAACGGCGTGGCGAGCGGGGTGATGTCGCCCGTGCCGTGCACGTCGATCAGCTTCTTGAACTCGCCGGCGTCGCGGCGGTTCCGGAAGCCGACCCACGCCACGGACACGACGGCGACGTTGCCCTGGTCGTCGCCGATCGCGAACAGGGTGCGGTCGAGGGACTTGCACGGGTTGCGTGCGAAGTGGTCTCGCACCTGACCGAACGAATGTGTGAGGCACTCCAACGCCGGCTTGGCCGTGCGCTTGAGAGTGCGCATCTTCACCTGACGCCACGCGCCGTCCGCGTCGCCGCTGCGGGCCGACTTCCTGCCTTCGGACTTGGCCTTGGTGAGGTTCGTTCCGGCGGACTCGACCGAGGTCGCGCCGCTTCCCAGCGACAGCCCGCCGCCGCCCGCGGCGACCGACACCGCCAGCACCCCCGCGGCCAACACGGCGCCGGCCTTGCCCGCACCTGGGTCCGACCCGCCTCCAGCACCACCGATTCGTCGCGCCATTCGTGGCCTCCTCGAGCGACGAGGACACCGCAAGCGACGTGGCCGCCGAGGTGGATTGGGATCAAATCACTCGTTCGGGTCAGTTCAGCCGCTCCGGCTCGGTGCGGACCGGCGGAATGACCTCCATGACGTGTCTGAGCACCTCGAGCGGCAGATCGGCAGGGAAGACCGGCATGTACTCGCTGTAGATCTCCACCGCCGTCCCGTCCTCCGCGTAGAGGTCGGGGTGCGCGCCGACGTTGAAGAACGTCATGCCGTCGCGGTGGTGCACGACCTCGACGGAGACGTCGTCGTCGAACCGGACCACGATCGAGGCACCGGGCAGGAGCGTGTACTGGTTGGCCCAGGGTTCGAAGCACAACCAGAGCGACTGTTGTTCCGCTCGCACAACGAGGTTCATGGGCGTGAGGGTGCAACCTCCACCGCACTGGAGGTCAACACCGCGCGAGCCGCGGCCACCAGATCCGCTTCCCGCCCGTGTCGTGCCACGGCCTGCAGCCCGACCGGCAGGCCGTCGGAGTCGAACCCCGCCGGGATGCTGATCGCCGGATGTCCGCTGAGGTTGAACGCCCAGGTCAGCGAGGTGTTGATGCGCGCGCCCGGCCCGTCGTGGCCGTGCGGTGGGCCGGGCGTCGTCGGGGTGAGCAACAGGTCCGTGGTCTCGAACAACGCGTCCAGCGCGGGATTCGGGCCGCAGCGGCCGGCGAACCAGTCGTCGGCGGGATCTCGCAGCACCAGATCAACCGGTCGTGGCCGCAATGGAGCGGCCGCGCGCCAGGCGATCTCCGCCTGCTCGTCGTCCACCGCGGCAAAGCCCAGGTCGGATGACCACACCGCGGTGGGCGAGCTGACCTCGGACGTGCCCAGGTAGATCGCGAGCAGCGACGGATCGCGGGTGAACACGCCGACCGCGGCCCGTTCCGACGAGGTGGTCTTCAGGCCGAGCACGCCGCACCACGCGGCCGGGACGCGGATCGAGCCCGCGCCGTCGACGCCCGTCGCCAGCGGCACCACGCCGGACGCGACGGCCACGGCGGAACCGGCCGAGGAGCCGCCGGGCGTGCGGGCGAGGTTCCACGGGTTGCGTGTGACGCCACGAGAGTTGCGGCCCCACGTCTGCCAGGGAGTGGTGCCATCGGGCGTGGTGGTCAGACCGATGGGCACGCAGCCGAGAGCCATCAACGACGAACGGTGGCTGCGGCGCTCGCCTCGCTTCACCGCGATGGGCAGCCCGGCGAGCGGCAGGGACGGGTCGGCCGGCGCGAACCAGCGGTACACCTCGTGGAAGGCACACAGGACAGGTTCGAGCTGGTCCAGCCGCGCCAACGCCTCCGCCACCCGGTCAGGCATGATCCACCCCGTGAAATGGACTCGCGCTGTGCACCACCTGGCTGAGCTCGCTGAGAAGTGCGGCGAGCTGCCGGCCTCGTTCTTCCGGTTCCAGGTGGTCGAGCTGTGGGTCTTCGGCGATCTGCTGGACGTGCCCCGCGACCTCGACGTCATCGAGGTCGCGCTGGTCACCGACCTGCCGGTGGAAGAGGTGCCGTGGCTCACCGAGCCGGTCGGCGCCGAGCACTGGGCGAACTCGACGAGGCTGTCGCGCAATCCGTTCGAGGCGCGGTGGCGGTCCAAGGACGCGCCCGTGTGGAACCACCGCATCGAACGGCCCGCGCTGATCTGGAGCGCGGCCGACGGCATCAACGAGGAAGCACTCGTGGCGGTCAGCGACGGCACGGCCGAGCTGGTCAGGCAGGCCGCGCCGTCGCCGGAAGAGCTGGCCGCGCGGGTCGCGGACGAGCTCGTGGTGAGCCTCGCCGCGCTCAGGCAGGCGAACCAGGCCTACACCGACCGCCGCTGGAGCCCCGGCAAGCTCACTCCGCAGTCGGACGCCCTGTGGCGCACGACCACCGGTTACCTGGACCTGTTGGACGCCTGAGCCGTCACCAGCCGCGGGCGCGCCACTCCGCGAGGGACGGGCGTTCCTTGCCGAGCGTCGAGTCGTCGCCGTGGCCCGGTAGAACCAGGTGTCGTCGGGCGGGACGGCGAAGATCCGGTCCTCGACGTTGTTGATCAGCGAGGCGAAGTTGTCGGCCGACGTGGTCTCTCCCACCCCCGGAAAGAGTGAATCACGCGAGCGGTGAACAAATCCAGCTGGCGTAGCCCGGCGGGCTACATGGCGCTACGCTCGTGGTGTGAAGGTCATCAGCCAGCGGGAGTTCCGCAACCACTCCGCAGCCGTCATGGACGCGGTGGAGGCGGGCGAGACGTACCACGTGACGCGCAACGGCGTTGAGGTCGCCGAACTCCGGCCCTTGGCTCGCCGCCGCCGGCTCACCGCCGAGGAACTCGTCGAACGGCACAGGACTCTGCCTCGGGTCGACCACGCCGGCATGCGCCGGGAAGCCGACGAGTTCTTCGGCGACGAAGACCGCGTGGGCGACTTCGACCCGTGGGAGCGCAGTCGTGGCTGAACGACCCGAGTCCGGAGTGCTCGACACGTGCGCGTACATCGACCTCGGGCTTCTGGACTCTGCCGCGCTGCCGGAGATACCCGAGCTCACTGCGGTCACGATGGCTGAGTTGCACCAGGGCGTGGCGATGGCGAAGGACGCGGCGGTCAGAGCCGCGCGCACGGAGAAGCTGGGCGCCGCGATTGTGGACTTCGAGCCGTTGCCCTTCGACGGTCAGGCCGCCGCGCGCTACGGAACGCTGGTCGCACTGACCATGGCGGCGAACCAGGCTCCGAAGCCGCGGCGGATGGACCTGATGATCGCAGCCATCGCGTCATCACGCGGGCTGCCGCTGTACACGCGGAACGCCGATGACTTCAAAGGCCTCGACGGCATGATCACGATCTTCGAGGTCTGATCGTGCGGGGAGCCCGCATCGGGTTCCCCGCAGGCCCGAACTCACCAGCCGCGGGCGCGCCACTCCGCGAGGGACGGGCGTTCCTTGCCGAGCGTCGAGTCGTCGCCGTGACCCGGGTAGAACCAGGTGTCGTCGGGCAGGACGGCGAAGATCCGGTCCTCGACGTCGTTGATCAGCGAGGCGAAGTCTTCGGCCGGCGTGGTCTTTCCCACACCCCCCGGAAAGAGTGAATCACACTAGCGGTGAACATCGGTATCACCGCATATGCCCTACGGGGCGAGTCGCCAGAGTGCGTCAAGTGGCAGGGCCCTGATCTTCTCGCCGAATGGCAGGGTCTGGTGGCCGGCGTAGAGCACATATCCAGCGACGAACCGATCTCCCAAGTGGTTGGCCAGATTTCGCAGGCCGGTGAGGTCCTCAGTGCGCACCGTCGCCCCGGCTTTGACCTCAACCCCGATCACTCGGCCGTCGGGTGTCTCGATGACAGCGTCAACCTCCTGCTTCTCCTTGGTGCGGTAGTGATAAAGCCGTCCACGCTCCTCGGACCATGTGAGTTGGCGAGCGAGTTCCATGACTACGAAGTTCTCCATCATGGATCCTGCGGCTCCGCCCGGCTCACCGAGTCGTACAGGATCTTGACCGATGAGGTGACACGCGATCCCGGTGTCCACGAACGCAAGTTTGGGTGTGCCCACGGCACGGCGTGTCTGACCGGATGACCATGCGGGGATGCTCTTGATGAGAAAGACCGACGCCAGCAACTCCAGATAGCGGATCAGAGTGGTTCGCGGGATACCGGATTGAGAAGCAAGAACGGTCGGCTCCAGTAGGCCGCCGGCGCGCCCGGCCAGCAGGGCGACCAGTTTGAGCAAGTCGCCTCGGCGCTCGATGCTCGCGAGCTCCAGGACGTCACGTTCGATCAAGGTGGACAGGTAGGAGTCGAAGAATGCGGTGCGGCGGCGTGGGGTGCGACGCCTGGCTTCCGGGAAGCCGCCGACGACGAGGCGTTCGAGGTAGTCGCGGCGCCGCAGTTCCGATGAGTGGTTGATCCGAGGGCCATGCTGGAACGCGGCATCTACGAATCGGTCAGGAGATCCATGCATCTCTCCCTGGGAGAATGGCCATAGCTCGATTACCTCCATGCGTCCGGGTAGTGCGTCCGGGAGGGTTCGCATGGCCAGGATCCGTGATGAGCCCGTCAGGAGGTAGCGGCCTGAAGTGGGATCCAGATCCACGGACACCTTGATCGGCTGCAGAAGCTCCGGAACCAGCTGGATCTCGTCGATGACCATGAGACTGTCGTGCTCGACGAACCCGGTGGGATCGTCCTTGGCGGCACGTAGCGTCGCCGGGTCGTCGAGAAGACGTAGCACTGTGGGCTGACGATCTGTGGCGAGCCTGGTCAGCGTGCTCTTGCCCACCTGTCGAGCACCGTTGACCAGGACAACACGTGTGTCCTCGAGCGCTTCATGAACCAGCGACTCGGCGCGACGGGGGACCAGGCGGGACGTGTCAGGCATGGACCCAGTGTGCCGTACAAGCAAGATCAGTGGTCATCTGGCCATATAAGAGTGGTCATCTAGTCGGTATCAATGTGGTTATCTGGACGCTATAGCGATGGCCTCCCGGTCAGCTCCCTTCGTCCAGGGGGTTGGAGCGTTGAGGACGTCTGCAACTCACGTCCCGGATGGGTGTGCGATCGGATGTCGGCCCGTTCTGGCCCTCGATTCACAGCGAGGCCGCAGGGGTGGACACGTGGTCCTTTGCGGGTCAGTGGTCGCGTTCGCGCCACTCCGTCAGATGCGGCCACCGCGCCCCGATCGTCGAGCCGTCACCCTGACCGAGGTAGAACCAGGTGAACCGGACATCCGGCGGCTCAGGTAACCAAAAAATTGCTGATCTTGTACGACGCGTAGTTCCTGACAGCTACTTCTTGATGATCAAGGTGATGGTCGCAGCGACGGCGGACGCGAAACTTCCCACTGCTCCGACGGTTGCCGCCTGTGCGCCGATGGTCGACCATGAGCGTCGGCACAGATCCGCCCACTTCTGGCGCCTGAAGATCATCTTCAATTTTTCCCACTTGTGCTTCCTGATCCAGCATCCGATCAAGAGTCCATGTGCGTTGTTGCTGCACGGGTTTCCGTTGGTGCTGTTCGGTGCCATGCACCACATCGGGGCTGCGAACAGCATGTAAAGAAATGACAAGCTGGATAGGATCAAGATCACCAATAGATTGGTGTCATTGCTGGTCCAGACATATACCGCGGCGGCCAAGACCAGGTATCCCCAGAAGCGCCACAGTGCCTTCTTTGCCCTGCTTCCTGTTCTCCCCATCGGCAGGAAACTACTTGTCTGCGCGATGACGCAGTACGGCCAGTCGAGTGCTCTGTCAGCTCATTCGGGTGTCTTGGGATTCAACACAAGAACACTGGTCTCACGTGCAACAGCAGTCGCGGCCTACGGTACGACTCGGCTGCGTCGTGCGGTCATGCACGAACGGCGCTAAGACCACCTTCGCCGCGTCAACTTCGTCGTTCATGCTCAATTGGCGAAGGTGGTCATAACGCACACGTGTCACCAGCCGCGAGCGCGCCACTCGGCTAGCGCCGGGCGTTCCTTGCCCAGCGTCGAGTCGTCGCCGTGGCCGGGGTAGAACCAGGTGTCGTCGGGCAGGACGGCGAAGATCCGGTCCTCGACGTCGTTGATCAGCGAGGCGAAGTTGTCGGCCGACGTGGTCTTTCCCACACCCCCCGGAAAGAGTGAATCTCCGGTGAAGAGGTGCGGGTGGCCCGTCGGGTCGTCGTAGACGACCGCGATGGAGCCTGGGGTGTGGCCGCGCAGGTGGATGATCGACAACGGGACTTCGCCCACGTTGATGGTGTCGCCGTGGTCCACCAGGAGGTCCGGTGGGACGGGGAGGACGGGGGCGTCCAGTTCGTGCGCGACGGTGTTCGCGCCGTGGGCGCCGGCGAGCGCGCCGAGTGCCTGCCAGTGATCGGCGTGCTGGTGCGTTGTCACGATCGTGCGCAGGCGCGGGCGGTTGGGGATGTGGCCGAACAGGTCGGAGAGGCGCTCGTAGTCGTTGGCCGCGTCGATGAGCAACGCCTCGTTCGTGGACCGGCATACGAGCAGGTAGGCGTTGTTGTCCATCGGCCCGACGGAGATCTTCGTGATGGTCAGCGCGTCCAGGGTGCGGCGGGCGGCCGGGCCCTCCGGATCGACGTGACCGGTGTAGTTCTCTAGTACGTCCACGGTGGCAGACGGTAGTCGCTCAAAGCGGCGAGGCGCACACCTTCAGGTTGCATACAGGTCTCACTCATAGGGTAAGTAAGGATCAAGCTCCTACCCTCCGAGTACGCCGAATGAACCAACGAACAGGTCCCCGCCTCTCGTGATTCCAGCGCAACGACAAAAGCCCCGGACTGCCCGCAGGGTCAGCTGGGACGTCCTTCGCGTCGTCGCCATCGGGTGCGTGTTGCTCCACCACGCCACGCTCACGAGCGTCAGCAGCCACCCCGATCTCGGGCCGCTGCCGTTCGCCTTCCCGATGTCGATGGGCGCCAGCACGCTGATGGTCGTCTCCGCCTTCTTCGCGTGCGCCTCGCTCAACAGCGGCAAACCGGGGCAGTTCCTGTGGAGAAGACTCGCGCGTCTGCTGCCGGCGTACATGGCTGCGGTGCTGCTCACATATGCGGTCCAACGGTGGATCGCGCCGGAGGGGTGGAGTCAGCTCGACGGCCGTGACGTCGTCTACAACCTGCTGCTGATCAACCAGTGGATGCCGGACGTCAACATCGTCGACTTCGCGTACTGGACCGTGCCGGTGCAGATCGCGGCGTTCATCGCGGGGGCGGTGCTCGTGAAGCACCTAAGAGGTGCGAAGCTCCGGGTCTTCCTGTGGGCGCTCATCGTCACGCCGCTGCTGCTGCGGCCGTTGCTCGACCACTCGCACACGCTGTTCGTCGTCTACAACGGGTTCGCGCTGCACAGGGCGCAGTTGTTCGCGGCCGGCATCGCGATCTGGCTGTGGCACAAGGACCGGCTGAAGATCCCGCACTTGGTCGCGCTGCTCGTCGCCACCCTTGTGGCCCAGGCGATTCACACGACCGAGTACGGTTCGACGCTCGGCTTCGCCGTGCTGCTGCTCATGGTGTGCGCGGCGGCCGCTGGGCCCGACTGGGTGTTCTTCAACCCGATCGCCAAGCCGGTCACGTGGCTCGCCGGCATCTCGTACGGGGTCTACCTCGTGCACCAGCAGATCGGCACGGTGGTGATGGACCGCATGCACGCCGTTGGGCTGCGGTCCTGGTGGCTGCTCGCCGGGTTCGTCACCTCGGCGCTGGTGCTCGGCTGGCTGATGACGAAGTTCGTCGAACAGCCCGCGTACCGGTTGCTGACTCAGATCCAGTCGGGCAGTTCCGGCAGCTCACCGCGCAGGTCGCCGCCGTCGGTCCTGCCGGTCAGCCACCCGAGGACGGCGCTCGCCGACCCGCTCACCGAGTTGCGGCTGGTCGGCCCGTTGACGGTCCAGATGCGCTGAGAGCCGTCGGGCAGGGTCACCTCGATGCTGAACGGGTCGACCCTGCCCTCGAACTGCTCGACGGCGTCGTCGAGGAACTCCTCCACGAAGTCGGCCGGCAGGTCGCCGAACCCCACACCGGCGTTCAGGTCGATGAGGTGGATCCAGATCTCACGCAGGCGGAACAGCGGCACGGTGGACGCCGGAATCGACTGGCCCTTGGGTGCCGTGACCTCGGAACGCCACGCATGAGCGGGAAACTCGCGGCACGCGGCGTCGAACCGCTGGCACGCGGAGTCGAGATCGGCCTTGATCACCTGGAGGATGCGGCGCGAACCCTCCTCGATGTCCGCGTCACGGTCCGCGCGCGAGGCGTACGCCTGGTGCTCGACCCCGGTCTTGGCCCAGGTGAGCAGGTTCACCAGCGCGTCGGCGTTGCGCGCGAGGTGGGTGATGACGTGTCCGCGGGACCAGCCGGGCAGCAGGCTCGCGCCGCGCATCGCGGCCTCGTCCAGTTCCTCGACGGTCTCGTACAGCACGTCCGTCGCTTCGCGCACCGCGTTGATGTGCCGGTCGGGCACCCCTCGCGGTGCAGGTACGGACGTGTGCTGCGTGGACGGCGTGTAGGTCATGTGCTGCCTCTCCCCGACGTTGAGGCTCTGATCGAAGTGACCAGACTAGTGAGTAACACCTGCTCAGGGGAATGCGGTAGCGGCCAGAACCGTTTTTGTCAGGGGTGGGACCTAGCATGGTCGGCGGGTCGGTCGCAGCCTCCGAATTGATGCTAGTACTCTTCGAACGCTTGTTCGGGAGAGTGTGGCGTGAGTGACCCGCCGATCACAGCCGAAGGGACCCCAGTGGCAGACCGTCTTGTTGTTCGCGGCGCCCGCGAGCACAACCTGCGCGGCGTGGATATCGACCTGCCGCGGGACAGCTTGATCGTTTTCACGGGGCTGTCCGGCTCCGGCAAGTCGAGTCTCGCGTTCGACACGATCTTCGCAGAGGGCCAGCGCCGCTACGTCGAGTCGCTCTCGGCGTACGCGCGCCAGTTCCTCGGGCAGATGGACAAGCCCGACGTCGACTTCATCGAGGGCCTGTCGCCCGCGGTGTCGATCGACCAGAAGTCGACGTCGCGCAACCCGCGGTCGACCGTCGGCACCATCACCGAGGTCTACGACTACCTGCGCCTGCTCTACGCGCGCGCCGGCAAGCCGCACTGCCCGCAGTGCGGTGAGGCGATCGGCAAGCAGACGCCGCAGGAGATCGTCGACCAGGTGCTCGCGATGGAGCAGGGCACCAAGTTCCAGGTGCTCGCGCCGGTCATCCGCGGCCGCAAGGGCGAGTACGTCGATCTTTTCCAGAACCTGCAGTCGCAGGGCTACTCGCGCGCGAAGGTCGACGGTGTCGTCTACGCGCTGGGCGAGGTGCCCAAGCTCAAGAAGCAGGAGAAGCACCACATCGCGGTCGTCATCGACCGGCTGAGCGTCAAGGCGTCGTCCAAGCAGCGCCTCACCGACTCGGTCGAGACGGCGCTGCGGCTGGCGGACGGCCTGGTCGAGCTCGAGTTCGTGGACCTCCCGGAGACGGACCCGAAGCGGATCAGGGGTTTCTCCGAGAACCTGGCGTGCCCCAACGGCCACCCGCTCGCGATCGAGGACCTGGAGCCGCGGTCGTTCTCCTTCAACTCGCCGTACGGCGCGTGCGTGGTCTGCACGGGCATCGGCGTGCGCAAGGAGGTCGACCCGGAGCTCGTCGTGCCGGACGACGAGATGACGCTCGAAGAGGGCGCCATCGCGCCGTGGGCCGGCGGGCAGACCGCCGAGTACTTCACCCGCCTGCTGCAGTCGCTCGGCGAGACCATCGGCTTCCGCATGGACCAGCAGTGGCGGTTGCTGCCCGCCAAGGCGCAGAAGGCGATCCTGCACGGCATCGACGAGCAGGTGCACGTCCGCTACAAGAACCGCTACGGCCGTGAGCGCTCCTACTACGCCAACTTCGAGGGCGTCATCCCGTTCCTCGAACGGCGCCAGGAGCAGACCGAGTCCGAGTACATGCGGGAGAAGTACGAGGGCTACATGCGCGAGGTCCCGTGCCCCGCGTGTTCCGGCACCCGCCTCAAACCCGAGATCCTCGCCGTCACGCTGCACCACGGCAAAAAGGGCGACAGGTCCATCGCCGAGGTCTGCGCGATGAGCGTCTCGGAGTGCTCCGACTTCCTCGACGGCCTCAAGCTCGGCAAGCGCGAGTCGATGATCGCGGGCGCGGTGCTCAAGGAGATCCAGGCCCGCCTGCACTTCCTGCTCGACGTCGGCCTCGACTACCTGTCGCTCGACCGCGCCTCCGGCACCCTGTCCGGCGGCGAGGCGCAGCGCATCCGGCTCGCCACGCAGATCGGCTCCGGCCTGGTCGGTGTGCTGTACGTGCTGGACGAGCCGTCGATCGGCCTGCACCAGCGCGACAACCACCGGCTGATCGAGACGCTCACGAGGCTGCGCAACCTGGGCAACACGCTGATCGTCGTCGAGCACGACGAGGACACGATCCGCAACTCGGACTGGGTCGTCGACATCGGCCCCGGCGCCGGTGAGCACGGCGGCAAGGTCGTGCACAGCGGCCCGTACAAGAAGCTGCTCACGAACAAGGAGTCGATCACCGGCGCGTACCTGTCGGGGCGCAAGTCGATCCCGATGCCCGCCAAGCGCCGCAAGATCGACAAGAAGCGCCAGCTGACGGTCGTCGGCGCCCGCGAGCACAACCTGCGCGGCATCGACGTGTCGTTCCCGCTCGGCACGCTCACGTCGGTCACGGGCGTGTCCGGCTCCGGCAAGTCGACGCTGGTCAACGACATCCTGGCCACGGTGCTCGCGAACAAGCTCAACGGCGCACGTCAGGTGCCGGGCCGCCACACCCGGATCAACGGCCTGAACGAGGTCGACAAGCTGGTGCGGGTCGACCAGTCGCCGATCGGCCGCACCCCGCGGTCGAACCCGGCCACCTACACGGGCGTGTTCGACCACGTCCGCAAGCTCTTCGCGGCGACGACCGAGGCGAAGGTCCGCGGCTACCAGCCGGGCCGGTTCTCGTTCAACGTCAAGGGCGGCCGCTGCGAGGCGTGCGCGGGCGACGGCACGATCAAGATCGAGATGAACTTCCTCCCGGACGTCTATGTCCCCTGCGAGGTGTGCAAGGGCGCGCGGTACAACCGCGAGACCCTCGAGGTGCACTACAAGGGCAAGACGATCTCCGAGGTCCTCGACATGCCGATCGAGGAAGCGGCCACGTTCTTCGAGCCGATCAACGCCATCCACCGCCACCTGCGCACGCTCGTCGACGTGGGTCTCGGCTACGTCCGGCTGGGTCAGCCCGCGCCGACGTTGTCCGGTGGTGAGGCGCAGCGCGTGAAGCTCGCGTCGGAGCTGCAGAAGCGGTCGACCGGCAAGACCGTCTACATCCTCGACGAGCCCACGACGGGCCTGCACTTCGAGGACATCCGCAAGCTGCTGGGCGTGATCAACGGCCTGGTGGACAAGGGCAACACCGTCATCGTGATCGAGCACAACCTCGACGTCATCAAGACGTCCGACTGGGTCGTCGACATGGGTCCCGAAGGGGGCTCCGGCGGCGGTATGGTCATTGCAGAGGGCACACCCGAGCAGGTCTCCGAGGTCGAGAAGAGCTACACGGGGCAGTTCTTGCTGCAGGTGCTCGAGAACGAGGAGGTGTCAGCGGCCGGGTGATGATCCCACTCGACGCCCTGGCCGCCCGCGAGCGCGCTGTTCAGGCGTCGCGTGGCGAGCCCCTGGCGGCGTACCCCTTCAACCTCGTAGAGGTGCTCGACGCGTCGGAGCTGTCACTCCGGCGGGTCGCGGCTGTCAGCTGGATGCGGGTCCTGGAACGGTTCCCGCGCCTCAGCGGCAAGTGAACACGGCCGGCCTGGTGAGACGCTCAAGTCTCACTTGAGCCGTATTACACGCCGTGAGGAATTCCCGGTTCGGTGTGACTTTTGTCGAGAACCTGTCACTCGAACGAGGTATCCGGGATGATGGCGGCCGTGTCACTCAACCGCTATCGCTTCCGCAGCGTGTGGCACGTGGACGCGTGTCCGGACGATGTGTACGAGGTGCTGTCCGACATCGCGAACTACCCGCTGTGGTGGCACGAGATCCGGAAAGCCACCAAGATCGACGACGAGACCGGCGAGCTCCGGTGTCGATCGTTTCTGCCCTTCGACCTCGTGGTCCAGGTCAAGCACAGCATCAGGAACCAGCAGGCAGGCCTGCTGCGGGCGACGTTGTCCGGCGATCTCGAAGGCTTTGCGAGCTGGGAGATCACCGGTCGTGACGGCGGCACGGACCTGATGTTCGACCAGGAGGTAGTGGTCAACAAGGCGCTGCTCAGGCGCCTGGTGCTGATCGCCAAGCCGTTCTTCCGGGGCAACCACGACCTGATGATGCGGGGCGGCTTCAAGGGGCTGAAGCAGGTCCTCGAGGCGAAAACGGCCAGCCGCCGCGACTCCTAGCCGCGACCGGACAGGTGGCGCACCAGCAGGGCCAGCTGGGCCGCGTACTTCTCGGCGAACTCAGGCGTGGCCGGGTCCTCGCCGGTGATCTGGCTCGCCGTCTGCCGCAGGGTCAACGGCGCCGCGGCCGCCGCCATCAGCGCCAGCAGCAGTAGGCCGGGGTCCAGGTCCGCGGGCAGTTCACCGGCGGCCTGACGCTCCCGCATCTGGTCGACCTGGGCGCGCAGGAACGCCTCGTCGGTGGGCGGGCTGTCGCCTGCCAGATTCGACCACGCCCACAGCCGGCCGTGATCGGTCATCGTCGTCGCCACGAAGCTCGCCAGCACCTCGTCCAGCGGCTGGTCCTGGCTCGCCATCTCGGCCGCGGAGCTGTGCCAGCTCGTCGCGAGCTCCTTGTACAGGCCTTCCTTGCCGCCGAAGTAGTACGAGATCAGCTGCTTGTTCACGCCCGCCCGCGCCGCGATGTCCGTCGTGCGCGTGGCCGCGTACCCCTTCGCGCCGAACTCCGCCGCCGCCGCCTCGACGATGCGGGCCCGCGTGCGTTCCGGGTCGCGCTTGCGTTCCGAGGCGCTGGGAGAGCGGCGTTGATCCACGGCGTCACGGTAGCCGACGGGCTGTTTTCAACCAACAGGTTGACTTAATCAACCAAGCGGTTGAAACTCGGTGGCATGAGAATCGCAGTCGTTGGTGGGGGAATCGGCGGGCTGTGCCTGGCGCACGGGTTGCGCAAGGCCGGCGTGGAGGTGGCGGTGTACGAGCGCGAGCTCTCGCGCACGGACCGCCTGCAGGGGTACCGGGTGCACATCAACCCGCGCGGTGCCGCTGCCTTGAGAGAGTGTTTACCTGTGGCGAACTGGGAGAAGTTCGAGCAGAGCGCGGGATCGAGCGACAACGGGTTCGGCTTCCTGACCGAACAGCTCAAGCCTCTGCTCGTGCTCGATCCGGAGGAGGAGAAGCACTACTCCGCCAGCCGGATCACACTCCGGCAGGTGCTGCTCGACGGTCTGGACGTGCAGTTCGGCAAACGGTTCGAGCGCTACGAAAACAACGGCGCCATCACCCTGCACTTCGAGGACGGCACCACCGCCGAAGCCGACGTGCTCGTCGGCGCGGACGGCATCCAGTCGCGGGTGCGCAGGCAGTACCTGCCGCACGCGGGCACCGAGGAGGTCGGGGTCACCGCGGTCGCGGGCAAGCTCTTCCTCGACGACCACGACTGGATTCCGCGGAGCCTGCTCATCAGGGCCAACTCGATCATCCCGACCAGCAGGTGCGGCATGTTCCTGGCGGCTCACGACGGACTGGGTCACACGGACCACGACGGCCTGTTGTTCGACAACGTGCGTCCGTACCTGATGTGGGCGTACGCGGCGAGAGATCTCGACGTGCACAACGGGTTGCAGGCGGAGGTGCTGAGGCGGATCGCCGGGTGGAGTCCTGACCTGCGCAGGGTGGTCGAGTCGTCGCCTCCGGAGACGGTCAGTCAGTGGCACATCAGGTCCTCGAAGCCGATCGAACGGTGGGAGAGCACGAACGTCACGTTGCTCGGTGACGCCATCCACGCGATGACGCCGATGCGCGGAATCGGCGCGAACGTCGCATTGCGCGACGCGCAGCTGCTCGCGCGGTGCCTCGTCGAGGGTGGTGACGCGATCGCCCGATATGAGGCGGAGATGTACGACTACGGGTTCGCGGCGGTGCGCGACTCGCTGCGCGCTGCCAGGCAGTTCGCGGAGGGCGGCCCGGTCGCGCGGACGCTGTTCCGCACGGTGCTCAGGACGGCGGCCGCGGTGCCGGCGTTGAAGCGCGCGATGTTCTGAAAAAAGATTGAACCGTTCTGGCTCGCTCTACGTGTGAGAGGCGTTGCACGGCACGAGCCAGGAGGTTGGGATGATCCGCAAGAGCGTCGCAGTGATCGCACTGGGGTTGATCTCGCTGACCGCCTGCACCGGTACGCCGGAGAGCAAGCCGGTCGCGCAACAGCAACAGGAAAGCGTTGTGGCGCTGAAGGTCGCCGAGATCGAGGACCTCGGTCCGGTCGTCACGGACGTCAAGGGCTTCACGCTCTACCGCTTCGACGGCGACAAGCCGAACGAGTCCACTTGCGACGGTGAGTGCGCCGCGACCTGGCCGCCCGCGACCGTCACCGACGAGAACTTCACGGTGGAGGGCGTCGACGAGGTAGGCAGCATCGTTCGCAAGGACGGCAGCCGCCAGCTCACCGTCGACGGCATGCCGCAGTACCGGTTCTCCAAGGACGGCAAGCCCGGCGAGACCAAAGGACAGGGCTTGCAGGGCAAGTGGTTCGCCACGGGCAAGAGCGGCGAACGCACTCAGCTCGCCGCGAGGACGGGTGTCATCACCGGTCTCGGTGCGGTGCTGACGAACAACGCCGGCCTCACGCTCTACCGGTTCGACGGCGACACGGCCCAGCCGCCGGTGTCCAATTGCGACGGTGGATGCGCCGAGAGCTGGCCGCCGGTGTACGTGGAGGGCGAACAGCCGCGGGTGAAGGGCATCGACCCGAAGCTGCTCGGGACGATCACCCGCAAGGACGGCAAGAAGCAGCTCACGATCGCGAACTGGCCGCAGTACACGTTCAAGAACGACACCAAGCCCGGTGAGGCAAAGGGTGTCACGGTGCCGAAGTGGTTCGCCACGGCCACCGATGGCAAGAAAGCCCAGCAGAACAAGGCGATCGCGCTCACCAGCGCGACCGTCGCGGACCTCGGCGTCATCGCGACCGACTCCGACGGCATGACGCTCTACCGGTTCGACAACGACTCCGCGGAACCGCCCACGAGCAACTGCTCCGGCGACTGCGCGGTGCAATGGCCGCCCGCTTACGTCAGCGAGGGTTTCCAGGTGCAGGGCGTGGACGCCTCGCTCGTGGGGACGATCGAGCGGGACGGGAAGAAACAGCTCACCATCGCCGGATGGCCGCAGTACCGCTTCTCAGGTGACAAGGTCTGCGGTGAAGCCAACGGGCAGGGCGTTGGTGGCAAGTGGTGGGCTACCAAGGCCGACGGAAGTCGCGCCGGCCAGTAACAGGGGAGAGGAAGGCCCCGGCGGGAGTTTCCCGCCGGGGCCTTTCTCACTTCAGGCGCAACAGAAGTGCTTGTTCCGGTTCGAGCACCGGCAGCTGGATCCCGGCCTCCGAGAGCACGGAACCGGGCAGTTCCACGGACTTCCAGTCCGCGGGCAGCCTCTGGATCTGCTTGGGCCGCCCCGCCGGAGCGTCGAACGACAGCCGGTAGGTCCGCGCCGGGTCGAGTCCTGGCAGCCGCACCCGCCGCGGCTTGTTCTGCACCGAGGTCGCCAGTTGCACGTAGCCGAACAGGGCCTCGGACTGGTCCGCGGCAACGATTCCGTGCACCCAGGCGGCGGCGTCCGGGTGGTCGGAGTGCACGGTGACGCCGGTCTGCACCAACGACCGCACGTCCTTGTAGTACTCGATCGCGGCCTGCAGCCCGGCGCGTTCCTCGTCCGTCGCCGAGTTGATGTCCCATTCGATCCCGAAGTGCCCGAACACGGCGGTGGCCACGCGGAACGACAGGTCGTGCACGCGTCCGGTCGTGTGTGACTTCGTGGGACCGACGTGCGCTCCCATCAGCTCCGGCGGCAGGAACACTCCGGTCCACCGCTGGATCAGCTGGCGTTCCAGGGCGTCGTTGCAGTCGGAGGTCCACACGCGGTCGGTGCGCGACAGCACGCCGAGGTCGATCCGGCCGCCGCCCGACGAGCAGCTTTCGATCTCCACGTGCGGGTGCCGCAACCGCAGTTCGTCCAGCAGCCGGTAGTACGCGGCGGTCTGGTCGTGCACGCGCGAGCCGATCAGGTCGCGGTTGTGGTCCCACTTCACGAACGCGATGTCGTTGTCCGACAACACGGACGAGACGCGATCGAGGATGTACGCGTACGCCTCGGGGTGCGCGATGTTCAGCACCTGCTGGTTGCGCGACGGCGGAGGCAGCACCCCGGGACGCGGGCCGAGCACCCAGTCCGGGTGAGCTCGGTAGAGGTCGGAGTCCGTGTTGATCATCTCGGGCTCGAACCACAGCCCGAACTCCATGCCGAGCGCGCGCACGTGCTTGATCAACGGGGTCAGCCCGTCCGGCCACACCGTCTCGTCGACGTACCAGTCACCCAGGCCCGCCGAGTCGTCACGGCGGTGCCGGAACCAGCCGTCGTCCAGCACGAACCGCTCGACACCGATGGCGGCGGCGGTGTCGGCCAACGACGTCAGGCGCGCGAGGTCGTGGTCGAAGTAGACGGCCTCCCACGTGTTGAGCACGACCGGGCGGGGCCTCAGCTCGCGCTCGCGCAGCTGCCGGTGGAACGCCGCCCCGATTCCGTCGATGCCGGCGGGCGAGTAGGCGGCGTAGATCCACGGCGACTCGTACTGCTCGCCGGGCGCCAGCGTGATCTCGCCCGGCAGCAGCAGTTCGCCGCCGCCCAGGACGGGCGAGCCGTCGACCAGGTTCTCCGCGTACGTCACGTGGTTGCCGCTCCACGCCACGTGCAGCGCCCACACCTCGCCGTCGCGGAACGAGAACCCCGGCGTGCCGGCCAGCAACCCGATCGTCGCGTCGTGCCCGGTGCGCCCGCGCCGGTTCTCCCGCACCCACGAGCCGTGGTTGAACGTCTGCCGCTGCGGTGCTCGTTCGCGGCTCCAGCGTCCGGTGAAGTCGAGGAGTTCGGTGGCGTGCGAGGGGACGGGGAGCGCGGTTTCCAGGCCCTCCAACGCATACGGCGTCGTGCCGTCGTTGCGGATGACGTGCCGGAGTCGAACCATGCCGGACGCCAGCAGTTCCAGAGTGCCGGTGACGGTCAGTTCGGCGGCCTCGTCCGACGCGACGTAGCGGAAGATCGCGCCGTCCTCGCCGGAGAACGAGGTCACCGCCAGCGAGGGCGCGAAGTGCTCGCCGCCGCGGTGGCCGCGCAGTCCGGGGCGGCCGACGTAGCCGGCGCCGGCGTCGGGCAGCAGTGCCAGCGGAACCGGTGCGTCCGGCGCGTTGTTCGGGTTCGACCATGAAACGACGTCGACCAGGCCATGAAGTGCGGCCTGGTCGACGTTTCCGAGCGTTCGGCCCCAGTGCGTCATGACCGGCAGGCCTGCGCCCTGGAGGGTGATGACGACGCTGGAGGTGTCGTCGTGCAGGTGCACGACCTCCGTGTTGTTCATGCGGGCCCCGTCCACATCAAACACAAATGAACATTGAGCCGATCCTCAGATGTGTGGCCCGCGTTGTCAAGCGTTGGAGAATGTTGGTTTTTGTCCGATCAGACAACCAGGCTGAGCAGCGCGGCGACCACGAAACCGACCACGGAGAGGATGGTCTCGAGGACCGTCCACGACTGCAGCGTCTCCTTCACCGACAGCCCGAAGTAGCGGGACACGATCCAGAACCCGCCGTCGTTGACGTGCGAGGCGATGATCGAGCCGGACGCGATGGCCATGACCACCAGCGCCAGCTGCGGTTGCGAGAGGTTCATGTCCGCCAGCACCGGTGCCACGATGCCCGCGGTCGTCACGATCGCGACCGTCGCCGAGCCCTGCGCGATCCGGATGACGCAGCTGATCACGTACGCCAGTGCGATCACCGGCAGGCCGAGGTCCGAAAGTTCGCCGGCGAGCGTCTTGCCGATGCCCGTCGCGGCCAGCACGGCGCCGAAGAAGCCACCGGCACCGACGACCAGCAGGATCATCGCGACCGGCCGCAGCGAGGCGGCGGACAGCTCCGCGATCTTCTCCCGCGTCATGCCGCGCCGGAAACCCAGCAGCCAGAACGCGATCAGCACCGAGATCGTCAACGCCACCGCCGGGGTGCCGAAGAACGTGGCGATCGAGTACGGCCGCGAACCCTTCTGCAGCAGGATCGAGCCGAACGTGCCGGCGAGGATCAGCACGAGTGGCAGACCGATGATCGACAGCACCAGGCCGAGCGACGGCGCCTCGCGGTCGCCGTTCTCCTCGCGGGCGGCTTCTGCCGCGACCAGCATCTCCTCCGGCACCGGCACGTTGATGCGCTTGCCGATCCAGTACGAGTAGAGGACACCGCCGACGAACCACGACGGGATCGCCACCGCGAGACCCATGATGATGATCCAGCCGAGCGACACCTTCAGCAGACCGGCCGCCGCCACCGGTCCCGGGTGAGGTGGCATGAACGCGTGCATGACCGAAAGGCCCGCCAGCAACGGCATGCTGAACAGCACGATCGACTTGCCGCTGCGCTTGGCCGCCACGTAGACCAGCGGCGCCAGCACGAAGATGCCGATGTCGAAGAAGACCGGCACGCCGAAGATCAGACCGGCGAGGCCGATCGCGACCGGCGCCTTCTTCTCGCCGAACGCGTGCATCAGCTTGTCCATCAGGACCTGCGCGCCACCGGACGCCTCGAGGATCGCGCCCAGCAGCGTGCCGAGCCCGATGATCGCGGCGATGTGGCCGAGGATGCTGCCGAAGCCCTTCTCCAGCAACGAGTCCGACGCCTTCTGCGCCGACCCGACCAGTGTCTCCGTCGGCACGCCCGCGGCGAGTGCCACCAGCAGCGCGACGACGATCAGCGCGATGAACGGCTCGACCTTGAACTTGATGATGAGGAGCAGCAGCACCGCGATGCTGACTACCGCGAGGGTCAGCAGACCCGGTGTTGAGTGTTGCAACCAGTCGATCACGGGCGGCTCCTGAGTGAATGGCCTGGCAATGCGCCGGTGGCGGTTCCGTCGTCGATCACCGGCACCCCGTTGCAGAACACGAACGGGATGCCGGCGGCCTGCTGCCGAGGCTGGTCGAACGTCGCCGTGTCGGCGATCGTCGAGGCGTCGAACAGCACCAGGTCGGCCGCGTAGCCTTCGCGGACCAGACCTCGGTCGGTGAGCCGCAAACGCTTGGCGGCACGGCCGGTGAGGTGCTCGACGCACTCCTCCAGGCTCAGCACGCCCAGTTCACGGACGTAGCGCGCGAAGTAGCGGGGGAACGTGCCCCACGCGCGCGGATGTGGCCGGTCACCCACGAGCAGCCCGTCGCTGCCGCCGGTGTGCGCCGGATGCTTCATGATCGTCTGCACGTTCTCCTCGTGGCCCACGTGCATGAGGCACGAGGTGCCCATGCGTTCGTCGACCAGCACGTCGAAGTACAGCTCGGCCGGCGCCTGTCCCAGCCGCAGCGCGGACGCGTGGACACTCGCGCCGACCAGGTGCGCGTTGCGGTCGTTGCGGACGCCGTTGATCTCGATGGAGTCCCAGTCGACCGGCACGCCGTGGCAACCGTCCGAGCCGATCTCCTCGATCTCCTCCCGGATGCGCTCTCGGGTGTCCACATCGGACAACCTCGCCAGCGCGCGTTCCGGCCCGCCCTCCGTCGCCCACGACGGGAGCAGCGCGCTCAGGTAGGTCGCGCCCGGCAGGTACGGATAGGTGTCCAGCGAGATGTCCGCGCCACCGGCGATCGCGTCGTCCAGCAACGTCAACAGCTCCGGCGCCCTGCCCTTGTTGACCGGGAAGTTCATCGTGGCGTGCGCGAGGTGCAGCGCGCAGCCGGAACGTTTCGAAACGTCCACCATCTCGGCGTACGCCTCCAACGCGCCGGCGCCGTAGCTGCGGTGGTGCGGGCTGTAGAACCCGCCGTGCTGCCCGACGACCTCGCAGAGCTGCACGAGTTCGGACGTGTCGGCGTACATGCCCGGCGTGTAGGTGAGCCCCGACGACATGCCCATCGCGCCCTCGGCAAGCGATTGCGCGAGAACGGACCTCATCGTGTCCATTTCGGACTTCGTCGGCGGCCGGTCGTCCCAGCCGACCACGAGCATCCGCAGCGTCCCCTGCGGCACCAGGTACGCGGCGTTCACCGCGATGCCCTGGTCGAGCCGGTCGAGGTACTCGCCGACCGAGCGCCAGTTCCAGTCGAAGCCAGGCGGGTCGTCGTTCCACCCGGCGAGCTGACCGCGCAGCGTCGCCAGCACCTCGTCGTTCACCGGTGCGTAGGACAGGCCGTCCTGGCCGAGCACCTCGGTCGTGACGCCCTGCGAGACCTTCGCCAGGTGGTCCGGCTCGGCGAGGATCCGCAGGTCGGAATGCGAGTGCATGTCGATGAACCCCGGGGCGAGCACCAGCCCGTCCGCGTCGATCGACCGCGTGGCCGAGATCGCGTCACCAATCGAGGCGATGACGCCGTCCTTGATCCCCACATCCGCTCGGTAAGCCGGTGTGCCCGTGCCGTCGGCGATCAGTGGACCGCGCAGGACGACGTCGTCCATCGGACGCTCCCTCTAGAAGTAGGTGCGAATCAGGTCGACCACGGTCGTGCCCTCGACGACCGGGATGAGCTGCCACTTGTCGAACACCGTGCAGGGGTGCGAAAGGCCGAGCCCTACCCAGTCGCCGACCCGGACCGTGGACTCCGGGCCCAGGGACAGGAACGCGTGCTGGTCGTTGAGCGCGGTGACCTTCGCCTGGGCCAGCGGGGCGACCGCGCCGTCGTGGCGGCGCACCAGCTGCGGTTCCGGCAGGCCCTCGTCGAACGACGCGTCGCGCTTGCCGATCGTCAGCAACGCCAGGTCGCGCTGCGGCCGGGACGTCACCTGGGCCCACGCCCTGAGCGCGGAACGGAACGGCTCCACGCCCTCGATCCGCGCGAACGGCGAGATCCCGCGGTAGAAGCCGTCGTCGTGCGTGATGTACGCGCCGCTGCGCAGGACCGGCGTCACCGGCACCGGCCACGGCTGGGCCAGCGTCGCCGCCACCTGGTCGAAGTACGCGCTGCCGCCCGCGGTGACGATCACCGAGTCCAGCTCGTCGAGCATCCCGGCGTCGGCCATCCGCAGCACCAACGTCCGCAGGCCGGCCAGATAGGCGTCCACAGTGGACTGTGAAGACTCGGACGCGTCGTGTGCCAGCGCGCCCTCGTAGCCGGAGGCGCCGGCCAGTCGCAGCACCGGGCTCTGGTCGATCGCCCTGGCCACGGCCAGCGCTGTCTCCAGGTCGCGGGCGCCGGTCCGGCCGCCGGGAGCGCCGAGTTCGACCAGCACGTCGATCGGCCGCGAGGGTGTGAGTTCCCGCAGCGTCTCGCTGAGCAGCGTGACACCGGCCTCTGAGTCGGCCCAGCAGCTGAACTCGAAGCCGGGGTCGCTGTCCAGTTCGGTGACGAGCCAGCGCAGCGCGCCGAGGTCGAGCAGCTGGTTCGCGAGCAGGATCCGGCTGACGCCGAACGCCCGGTACACCCGCAGCTGCGACGCGTTGGCGGCGGTGAGGCCCCAGGCGCCGTGCTCGATCTGCCGCTGGAAGAGCTGCGGTGCCATCGTCGTCTTGCCGTGCGGCGCCAGCTTGACGCCGTGGTTGTCACACCACTTGGACATCGTCGTCAGGTTGTGCGTCAACGCGTCCGCGTCCAGCACGACGAGCGGGCCGACGAACTCGTCGGCGAAGAGGTCCAGCCGCTGGTCCGCGACCTCGCCGATGGTCGAGCCGAAGGTGCTCGAGGGCAGGCCCTTGAACCGCCAGCTGATCCGTTCCGACCTGATGTCCGCGACGGCCGAGAGGTCCATCTCCATCAGATGTTGCATATTTTGCAACTCCCATTGCGCGATGTGATGCTGGAGTGTGTAGCATTCGGTCTCGCCGCCGTCAACGAACACCTCTGGAGCACGCATGCGGTTCGAACACGTCGGCGGTGTCGTGTGTCTCGGCGAAACCATGGTGATGATGGTTCCGGCAGAACCCGGTCCCGTGCATCTGGTGCGCACCTGGCACCGGGCCGTCGGTGGCGCGGAGTCCAACGTCGCCTGTCATCTCGCCCGCCTCGGCGTGCCGTCGTCGTGGGTCAGCGCGGTCGGCGACGACTCGTTCGGGCAGGCGGTGGTCGGCACGGTGGGCGGTTTCGGCGTGGACACCTCACGGGTGCGGATCGACGCGACCCGGCCGACCGGCCTCTACGTGAAGGAGGCCTCGCCGAACGGCAGTCCGGTCCGGTACTACCGGCGCGGCTCCGCGGCGTCCGGCATGGGCCTGGAGATGATCGACCGGCTCGGGCTCGGCGAGGTGAAACTGGTGCACCTCAGCGGAATCACGGCCGCTCTGTCCGATTCGTGCCTCGCGCTGATGCGTGAGCTGCTGCGCCGGCCGCGGCACGGGTTCCGGATCTCGTTCGACCTGAACTGGCGGTCCGCGCTGTGGTCCGACCGCGACCCGCGCGTGCTGCGGGAGCTCGCGGACATGGCGGACGTGGTGCTGGCCGGGGCCGACGAGGCGGAGCTCGTGTGGGGCACGGGTGATCCGCAACGGTTGCGCGCGCTGCTGCCCGGCCCGGCGTCGCTGGTGGTGAAGCAGGGTGCGGAGGGTGCGACGCTGCTCGAAGGCGATTCGTCGTACTTCGAACCGGCGCTGGAAGTCGACGTCGTGGAACCGGTCGGGGCGGGTGACGCGTTCGCCGCGGGGTACCTCGCGGCCACGCTGGCGGGGGAGACTCCGTCGGTCCGGTTGCGGGCCGGGCACCTCCAGGCGGCCTCCGCTTTGCTGACCGCGGAGGACGTCGGAGATCCTTTGCCGGACGACGTGACAGATCCGCTGCTGCGCGCCGACCCGCAGACCTGGGCGTCCGCCCGCCTGGAGGTGTAGATGAGCCAGAGTCTCGACAGAGCGCTCACACTCGTGAGCCAGCTCGCCACGGGACCGAAGACGCTGGACGAACTGTCCGGCGTGATCGGTGTGCACAAGTCGACGACGCTGCGGTTGCTGCGCACGCTGGAGTCGCACCGGTTCGTGCAGCGCGACGGCGTGCACCACTACCGCCTCGGCACCGCGTTGTTCGACCTCGCCAACCGCGCTCTCGAGGAACGCGACGTCCGGCGCTCGGCCGAGCCCGCGTTGCGCGACCTCAACTCGCGCCTCGGCTACACGATCCACCTCGCGTCCTATGAGGACGGTGAGGTGATCTACATCGACAAGTACGAGTCGACGCACCAGATGCGCATGTACTCACGCATCGGCCGCCGCGCGCCGTTGCACTGCACGGCCGTGGCGAAGATCCTGCTGGCGGACTTGTCCTCCGTCGCGCTGCAGAAGGTTCTGGCGACGATGGAGTTCCCGCGCTTGACGGCGAACACCATCATCGGCCCGACGGCGTACATGGCGGAGCTGGAACGCGTGCGCGCCAACGGTTACGCGGTCGACAACGCCGAACACGAGGACTTCATCCACTGCATCGCCGCCCCGATCAAGGGTTCGCGGGGCGAGGTGATCGCCGCCGTGTCGATGTCGGTGCCGAAGGTGCTGCTCGACTTCGACGGGCTGCTCGCCCACCTGCCCGACCTGCTCGCCACCGCCGAAGCTGCTTCAGTCGAATGCGGTTACGTTCCAAGATGAATAAGGGGAAGTCCGTTGTCCAAGGTTGAGATCAAGACTGCCGACGCTCCGCAGCCGGTGGCCCGTTTCTCGCAGGGTGTGCGCAAGGGCAACATCCTGCAGGTGGCCGGTCAGGTCGCGTTCGACCCGAAGTCCGGCGACATCGTCGGCACCACCGTCGCGGAGCAGACCCGTCAGACGTTCGCGAACCTGCACGCGGTGCTCGCCGCCGGCGGCGCGTCCATCGACGACGTGGTGATGATCCGCGTCTACCTCACCGACACCGCGCACTTCGCGGAGCTGAACGAGGTCTACGGCGAGTTCGTGACGGACCCGGCGCCCGCCCGCACGACCGTCTACGTCGGGCTTCCGGCCGGTCTGCTGGTGGAGATCGACGCGCTCGCAGTCGTCGACTGATCTGTTCGCAGCAACGGCGGTTCGGACGGCTCGCAGGGCCTCCGGACCGCCGTTGACGTTGTGACACCATCCGCACATGAAGTGGTACGCGGACAGACCTGCCAGGTTCACGCGTCAGCTGATCGCCGACCTCCTCGCCGCCGGATGGGTGGCGCTGTGGATCTGGGTCGCGAGCACCGCCCACGACTGGGTGCTGGAGCTCAGAGCACCTGGTGACGGCCTGGTCAACGCGGGCGGCGACATTCGCGACGTCTTCACCAACGCTGCGAGCAAGGCCAAGGGCGTTCCCTTCGTGGGCGACGACCTGTCCGGCGCGCTGGGCAACGGCACCAAGGCCGGCGAGACCCTCATCGGTGCCGGTAACACGCAGATCGGTGTGGTGCAGGACACGGCGTTCTGGCTCGCCGTGGCCGTCGTCACCATTCCGGTGCTGTTCCTGCTCATCACGTGGTTGCCGCTGCGGCTGCGATACGCGCGCAAGGCCGGCGACATCGCGAAGCTGAGGGACAAGCCCGATCTGCTCGCGCTGCGAGCGCTCACCAGCCTGTCGCCGAAGGAGCTGAGCAAGTTCTCCGGCGATCCCGCGGTGGGCTGGCGCACCGGCGACACCGACGTCATCGACGACCTCGCCCGCCGGCAGCTCCTGGCGCTGGGGGTGCGGGCATGATCGCGCTCTCGGTGATCGCCGCCGTCGTGGCGATGTGTGCGACGGCCATCGCGTTGTGGCAGGCGCGCGAGGCGAAGAACGCTCAGGCCGCCGCGAACAGGGCGCAGGACGCGGCCCAGCGGGCGCAGGACGAGGCGCAGGCCGCCCGCAAGGCCGTGGAACAGGCGACGGCCAGCGCGTTGCAGTCCAAGACGGCGGTCGAAGAAGCCAGGAAGGCCGTCGCGGACGCACAGGAGGCGGCGGCGGCGTCACGGCTGCTGGCGGACGAGGCCCAGTTCGCGGCCCAGCAGGCGACCGCGCAGATCAACGAGCTCACCGAGTTCCTCGCCGCCGAACGCAGCAGGAGGGGCATGCCGACGTTCGCGATCACGCCCGGCGCGCCCGACGAGTTCCGGCTCAGCTACTTCGGCGGGCCCGCGGTCATCGACGAGCTGACGGTGTCGGTCGTGCCGGGATCACGGGTGCTCGGGCTCTCCCAGTACGACGAGCCGCCGACGGAGCACCTCAGCCTCGGCCCGCTCCACAACGGCTCCGCCGTCACGTTCCGGGCGGCCACCGGGCAACGTGCCTCGGCGGTGTTCCAGATCAGGGCGGAGCCGTGGGAACCGGTCGTGGTCAGAGCGGATCAGCAGGGGGCGGGTCAGTAGACGGGACCGGTGAACTTCTCGCCGGGACCCTGGCCGGGCTCGTCCGGCACGGCGGAGGCCTCGCGGAACGCGCGCTGCACCGACTGCAGGCCGTCCTTGAGCGGCGCGGCGTGCGGGCCGAGGTACTCGGAGGTCGCCGTGACCAGGCCGGCCAGGCCCGTGATCAGGCGGCGGGCCTCGTCCAGGTCGCGGCGCGGGGAGTTGTCGGGGTCCGGGTCGGCGAGGCCCAGGCGCTCCGCGGAGGCGGACAGCAGCATCACCGCCGCCCGGCTGATCACCTCGATGCTGGGGACATCGCCCAGGTCACGGATGCTGTCTTCAAGCGGATCGGTCACCCCGACATTCAAGCAACCCCACGTCACACCTCCTCGATTCGGGGGTTGACAAGAGCGTCTGCTAGTATTTCCGACGCGACCAGCTCTCGTTAGTGCGAGAGCGGCAAGTGGAGCCCCGCTCCCACCCGCGTTCACCGTCTCAAGAGGTGGCCGGGTCCGGTCCTCCTGACACGCAGGGCACACGGGTGCCCCAGAGCCAGGTAAGTGATCGGTCGGAAGCGGGCCCTGTCGTCGACATCGACGACGGGGCTCTTGTCTTTGGCGCAAACGAGTCTCAAAGGACGTGAATGACAAGTCCCTCGAACCGAGGTGCTCCCGTCAGCACCGAGCCGCGCATCAACGACCGCATTCGGGTGCCGGAGGTCCGTCTGGTCGGGCCGAATGGTGAGCAGGTCGGGATCGTTCGCATCGAGGACGCGCTCCGACTCGCGCAGGAAGCGGATCTGGACCTCGTCGAGGTCGCCGCGCAGGCTCGACCGCCGGTCTGCAAGCTCATGGACTACGGCAAGTTCAAGTACGAGACGGCGCAGAAGGCCCGCGAGTCTCGTCGGAACCAGCAGCTGACCGTGATCAAGGAGCAGAAGCTCCGGCCGAAGATCGACCCGCACGACTACCAGACGAAGAAGGGCCACGTGGCCCGCTTCCTGTCGCACGGGAACAAGGTCAAGGTGACCATCATGTTCCGCGGCCGCGAGCAGTCGCGCCCGGAGCTCGGTTACCGGTTGCTGCAGAAGCTGGCGGAGGACGTCGCGGAGCTGGGCTTCGTCGAGTCCAACCCGAAGCAGGACGGCCGCAACATGATCATGGTGTTGGCGCCGCACAAGAACATCAAGGCGCGTCCGGTCAAGCAGGACGGCGACGTCGACACCGACGAAGCCACCGAACCCGCTGAATAGGACGCATGGCCGCCCCCGACCCGGTGGGTAGCACGAGACGAGGACGGAAATGCCGAAGAACAAGACGCACAAGGGGACCTCGAAGCGAGTCAAGGTCACCGGCAGCGGGAAGCTCGTCCGTGAGAAGACGGGCAAGCGCCACCGCCTGGAGGTCAAGTCCAGCAAGGAGACGCGCGCCATGGCCGGCACGGTCGTGGTGTCTCCCGCTGACGCGCCCCGCTTGAAGAAGCTGCTCGGTCTCTGACCGTTTTCCCCTAGCTAACTCGGGGCGGCAGTGCCAGATCTTCTGGCGAACACCGCCCCCATGAGATCGACAGGATGGACCCGTGGCACGCGTCAAGCGGGCTGTAAACGCCCAGAAGAAGCGCCGTACCACCCTTGAGCTGGCGAGCGGTTACCGCGGCCAGCGCTCGAGGCTGTACCGCAAGGCCAAGGAGCAGGTGCTCCACTCGCTCAACTACGCGTACCGCGACCGCCGTGCGCGCAAGGGCGACTTCCGCAAGCTGTGGATCCAGCGCATCAACGCCGCTGCCCGCGCGAACGGCATGACCTACAACCGTCTGATCCAGGGCCTTCGCCTTGGTGGCGTCGAGGTCGACCGCAAGATCCTCGCGGACCTCGCCGTGCACGACGCCAACGCCTTCACCGCTCTCGTCGAGATCGCCCGTGGGGCGCTCCCGGCCGACGTGAACGCTCCGGCCGGGGACCAGGCCTGAGCGAGCACGCTCGCGGCAGCTTTCATCGACCCGAGGCAGATCCGTTCACCGAACGGACGCCTCGGGTCGTTGCTGCTCGCCACCTGACCCGCCGCCAGGGCCGTGACAAGGCCGGCCGCTTCCTCGTCGAGGGAGCCCAGGCCGTGCGCGAGGCACTTGCCTGGAAAACCGGTGAGGTGCACGAACTCTTCGTCACGGCAACGGCAGCGGACCGCAACGCCGAACTGCTCCAGTCCGCCTCCGAGCGAGGCATCCGGATCAGCGAGGTCACCGACAAGGCCGCCACGTCGCTGTCGGAAACCGTGACGCCCCAGGGCCTCGTCGCGGTCTGCGACGCCGTGCCGCAGCCGCTCGACCAGGCCCTGCAAGGCACCCCGAGGCTCGTCGCCGTCCTCTACGGCGTCTCGGACCCCGGCAACGCGGGCACCGTCACGCGCGTCGCCGACGCGGCCGGAGCCGACGCGGTGATCTTCGCGGGCGACACGGTCGACCCGCACAACGGCAAGTGCGTGCGCGCCTCCACCGGCTCGCTCTTCCACCTGCCGATCGCCCGTTCCCGCGACGCGTCCGAAGTGTTCGCCGCCTGCCGCGCAGCCGGGCTGAAGCTCGTGGCCGCCGACGGCCACGCGAAGGACGACCTCGTCGAGGCCTCGGTCAAGGGCGACCTGAAGCAGCCCACGGCGTGGGTGTTCGGCAGCGAGGCCCACGGCCTGCCCGACGCCGTGCTGGCGGAGCTCGACACGTCGCTGAAGGTGCCGCTGTACGGCGCCGCCGAGAGCCTGAACCTCGCGACGGCCGCCGCGGTCTGCCTCTACGCCTCGGCGCGGGATCAGCGCAGCTGACGCTCGGCGCGAACCGGTAGTCCGGCAACGGTCGACGTGGTCGAACTGCCAGGCGGGGGCGCATACCCAGTGCCCACACCAAAAATCGGCTGTCGGTTCGCCGAGCGTCTCGTATCGTGGGCCGGTGCGCGAACCCGAGATCGAACTCCTGTGCTCCCAGCTCGCCTCCTACTACGTGTTCCCGGACACCGCCAACGAGATCGCGACCGTCCTGCGCACCCGCCTGGCCGAGGGCGCCTACGTCGACGCCGTGGACGACGAGGAGTTCGCGGCCCGAGTCACCGCGGATCTGCAAAGTGTCAACGGGGACAAGCATCTCCGGCTGCTCCACAGCGTCGAGGAGGTTCCCGAGACCGGCCAGGAGCCGGCGTGGGACCCGGTGGCGTACCGGAAGGAGGCCGAGCTCGACGCGTTCGGCGTCAGGAAGATCGAGCGCCTGAAGGGCAACGTCGGCCTGCTGGAGTTCAACCTGCTGCACGACGCCGAGATCGCTACGCCCGCTGTCATCGCCGCGATGAACCTCATCGCGCACACCGACGCGTTGATCATCGACCTGCGCGCCAACGGCGGCGGCGACCCCAACACGGTCGCGTTGATCTGCAGCTACCTGTTCGACGAAGAAGTGCACCTCAACGACATCTACAACCGCCCGGACGACACCACCCGGCAGTTCTGGACGCTGCCGCACGTGCCCGGCCCGAAGTTCGGCGGGAAGAAGCCGATCTACGTCCTCACCAGCGCCCGCACGTTCTCCGGCGCGGAGGAGCTGAGTTACAACCTCCAGCAGAGCGAGCGCGCCACCCTCATCGGTGAGACCACGAAGGGCGGCGCCCACCCCGGTGAGCGCTACCGCGTCGGCCCGCACCTCAAGTCGGCCGTGCCCAACGGGCGCGCCATCAACCCGGTCTCCGGCACCAACTGGGAAGGCGTCGGCGTCGTCCCGCACGTCGAGGTGCCCGCGGACAAGGCGTTCGAGATCGCCTACGAGAAGGCCCTCGAACACGTTCTGACGCTCGGCGACGACGGCCCCCGCCGCCTGATCGCGGCGGCAGCCGCAGAAGCCCTGAAGGGGTAGTGCCGTGGCCGCTGCCCGACAGCAGCGGCCGCACAACTAATCCAGGCGAGAGGTCAGCTCGCGCACCAGCGGATCGGTGCCGGACGGCTTGTTCTGGCGCCGCAACGCTTCCGAGAGCACCGACAGCACGGTCCCGACCTGGATGTCGTCGGGCAGCAGCGATGCCGCCCGGCGCGCCTCGGCCTCCGCGCCCTCGGCGTCGTCGGCGTTCAGCAGCACGTGGGCCGCCCTCAGCACCACGAACACCCGCCAGCTCTCGTCTCCCAGCGACACCACCAACGCCTCGGCGTCGCGGTAGTGCTTCATCGCCAGCGCGAACTCGCCCGCCTGGCCGTGCACCCACGCGCGGATCGCGACGATCTCCGCCTGCCGCCGGGTGACCTCCTGCGGGTCGTCCAGCGTCGGCAGCAGTGCCTCGGCCTCGTCGACGGCCGCGCGGGTCTCGACGATCTCGTCCTCCGGCAGGTTCGAGGCCAGCTCGATCAACGAGCCGATCGCCTCCGTGGCGTTGCCCTCCTGCTGCCACAGCGCGGAAGCCGCGCGCCACGACGCGGTCGCTTCGTCGTGCTTCTCCAGCCGGCCCTGCACGGAGGCGAGCGCGTCCAGCAGGAACGCCCGGCGCCCGATCTCCTCCGGCGGCAGCAGAACGGACGCCTCGCGCAGGTAGCGCTCGGCCGCCGGGAGTTCGCCCAGCTTGCGGCACACCTGCCCGAGCCGGAACACCACCTGCAGGCGCAGGTCCTCCTGGCCGTCCTGCAGCAGCCGCAGCGACTCCTCCAGCACCTCGGCGGCCTCGACGAACCGGTCCGTCTGCACGTAGCCGCCGCTCAGCGCGAAGCAGAAGTGCGCGGTGTGACCGGGGGAGAGGTGCACGCGCGAGATCGCCACGGCCTCGCGCAGGTCGGCCAGGCAGGCGCCTTCCTGGTCCAGCTCCTGGATCGAGGCCACCTGGTACCAGCGCGCCTCGGCGGATTCCGGCAGCGGGAACGCCGCCACGAACGCGCGGGCCGTCGCGATCGCCTCGGGGGCGCGGCCCAGCAACGTCTCCAGCCGCAGCCGCAACCGGAAGCCCTCGAACCTGGCGCTCATCGGCAGTTCGCCCGCCATGGCCGCCACGATCGCCGCGTACGCGCCGTCGAGGTCCTGTTGCCGCGCCTGGTGTTCCGCCGCCTCGACCAGCACCCGGCCGCGCAGCTCCGGAACGTCCAAAGAGGACGCCAGGGCCAGCATCTCGGAGGCCCGTTCGTGGGCGTGCGTGTCGTCCAGCAGTTCGGCCAGCGTCAACGCCGCGACCGTCCGGGTGAAGTCGCTCTCGGCCTCGGCCAGGCACCGCTCGGCGACCGCCAGGCCGTCCTCCAGCCCGATCGCCAGCCGCGCCTGGTAGCGCAACGCGAGATCGGCGGGCAGCGCGGTCAGCAGCGACTCGAACGCCGCCGGGTCGAACGGCACGAGCCCGGTCGTCATCCGCCGGATGCCCGCGTGCGCCGCGAGATCGGGCGGCAGCAACGAGTCCATGTCCGCGGGCAGCGAGTCGAGCATCCGGCGCGCCTTCACGAAGTCGCCCTGCTCGTACAGCGTCACCATCGCCTCGGCGATCTCCACCGGGTCGCCGAACACGACGGACTCCTCGGCGGGAGCCGCCGCCACCACCGGTGCCGACGGAACGGCCAGCTCGACGTGCGGGTAGTCGGCCTGCGACAAGGCCTGCGAGACCCGCTCGTGCCACGCAGGCGTCCCGTTGCGGTCGTCGAAGGAGTCCGCCAGCTCCAGCGCCCGCGCCGCGAGACGGTCGAGCAGCTCGGAGGCCGACATCAGGCCGACGTTGGGCACGTCGAACTCCACGTCCGGCGAGATCCGTTGCAGCAGAACGGAAGCGCATTCCGCGAAGGACATCTCGTCGGCCGGCAGCTGGACCGTGGTCACCTTGTGCAGTGACCTGCGCAGGATCTCCTCACCGCGCGCCACGTTGCCGGTCAACGCGCAGAACCTGATGTGCTCGTGCACGTACGAGGTGATCTCGTCTTCCTTGATCAACCGGTACGCGGTCGTGTGCGCGTGCGCCGCGCGTTCGGTGTCGCCGATCTCCAGCAACGGCCACAGCAGCGCGGACAGGATGCCCTGCGGCTGCGTGGCGCAGTTCGTGTTGCCGGACAGGCCTTCCCAGCCGTGCGCGGCGGCCTCCTGGTGCCGGCCCAGCCGGGCCAGCATCCAGACCTGCTCCTCGACCACGCACGCGTCGCAGTCCGCCATCGGACCGGACTCGGCGGCCAGGTACTTCCCGAGGTGCTCGGCGAGGCCGGCCATGTCACCAACGTGGTAGGCGTGTTCGGCGCGCGCCCCGTGCACCGGCTGCACCGAGAACCCGAGCCGTCCGTAGCGGTCGGCGAGCTGCCCGATCACCGCCTGCAGCTGCTCCAGCGTGAACCGCGGGTCCCGGCGCAGGCCCGTCGCGACCCACTTGTGGGACCAGTTCAGCGAGTGGATCTCGTACTCGTTGAACGCCTCCGGGTCCTTCTCCTCAGCGGCGCGCACCCACGCGAACGGTGCCAGCATCAGGTCGTAGCGCGCCAGGTAGTAGGCCGAGTCGATCATCGCGACCCGGCACGACACCCCGAGCGGCAGGTGCCCGAGCGAGTCGGACATGCGCGCGGCACGTTCGAGCGCCTCGTGCTTCGGCATGCCCGTCGGCATGTTGTACGCCTCGAGAAACGCTCGTTCGGCGTCCTCGGCGGTGAAGTCGGCCATGATCACTTACCCCCAACGGCGCGGTCGAGAAGTTCGAGGAACGAGCGGTTCAGCGCCGCCGTGTCCTTCGGTCGCATCGCCCGCCGAGCCTGCAGAACGGCGTGCACGTAAAGAGATTCCAGCGTCAGCTCGACCAGCGCCGGGTCGGTCAACCGGGCCAGGCGCTGCACGAGTGGGTTGCGGCAGTTCAACACCAGCTGTTCCGCGCGGGACGAGTCCGAGCCGGCGGTCAGCTGTCCGAGCAACTCGGCCCACAACGGGTCCGTCGTCTCCTCTGCGGTCTGCTCGGTGTCGAGCTTGCGCTGCTGCTCGGCGTTGCTGATCAGCAGCGCGGGCAACGAGACCGGGTCGAAGTCGCGGATCACCGCGTCGCAGTCGTGCCGGTCCAGCGCCGCCGCGGCCTCGGACAGCCGCAACCGCAACGCCGTCTCGATGTCCGGTTCCGGATCGGCCAGCGCCGCCAGCAGCTCCGAAGGCGCGACCCGGCGTGCGACGGCCGGGCCGTCCAGCGCGCTGAGCCGGTTCAGCAGCTCCATGTCGTAGGCGTACCCGGCGTTGACCAGCCCGAGTCCCTGCGCGGCCGCGACCGGCGCCAGCTGGTGGAACTCGTCGACGTCCGGGATGTAGAGGATCGCGCCGTGCTTGCGCTTGAACTGCCGCAACGGGATCGCGCCGTCCGTGGTCTCGAACGGCAGCCAGCGCTCGACCAGCCGCAGCATCTCGTCGTCGGAGCGCGCCAGCGACTTGATGCCCAGGTGGTGCGCGGCCAGCAGCTCACCGGCGCGGCGCGGCTCGATCGCGTCCAGCCTGATCAGCCAGTCGCGGATCTGCTCGCCCAGCTCCTCGCGCACCGCCAGCAGCATCTCGTCCTGGTACAGCGACTCACGCGACGCCGTTGGCCGGATCGCGGACGCGTCGACCACGCACCGCACGAAGTACGCCCAGTCCGGCAGCAGGCCCTCGACGTTGTCGCCGACGAGCATCCGCTTCAGATACACCCGGTGCGTCTGCCGCGTCCCGGGGTGCACGCCCTCCGGCAGCACGAACGCGACACCGGTCAGCCCCGCGGCCTCGACCTCGATCGGGATCGCCTCGAACGGCTTGAACCCGAAGATCTGCTCGCAGTACTCGGAAAGATCAGCCTCTTCGTCGTCGGCGCTGTCCCACGGCCGTTCGCCGCGGGTCACCACCGCGCCGTCCAGCGTCACGACGGCCGGGAGCAGGTCGCCGTAGTCGCTCACCAGCGGCCGCACGACGTCCGCTTCCAGCCAGTGCTCGCTGCCACGTGACGCGGTCAGCACCACCGTCGTCCCGACCGGCACCTCACCGTCCACTGTGTCCACTTCGGACACTGTGTAGTTGCCCGACGAGTCGGCTTCCCAGCGGACGGCCTGGCCCCCGCGAGCGGACCGCGTGATGACTGTCACTGAAGAAGCGACCAGGAAGCACGACAGCATGCCGACGCCGAACTGCCCGAGGAACCCTTCGCGGGCGAACCCCAGGTCATCGCGCTTCGAGGTGCGGCCGAGCGTCGACAGCAGCTCGTGCACCTCGGCCTCGGTGAGGCCCACGCCCGTGTCGGTGATCCTGAGTTCCGCACCGCAGGTGATCGTGACCTCGGCCGGGCAGGACGGGTCGAACTCACGCCTCGCCGTGATCGCGTCGACGGCGTTCTGCAGCAGTTCCCGCACGTAGACGCGCGGACTGCTGTACAGGTGGTGGCTGAGCAGGTCGATGATGCCGCGCAGGTCGACGCGGAAGGTGTGCGACATGATGCCGCCCATCCTAGGGACGCGTAAGGGGCCGGTGCCGCTCTTTAACGGAACGTCCGCGAGAGGTCAACACGTCACCGACTAGGATCGGCCTGTTGATTTCCGAAGTCCGCGTGTGGATCAGAACCTGGGAGCCGTCGACCAACCATGTCCGGAGCCAACGACCCGTACGACCCGAAAGAGGTCGCGGCGCTGTCGGCCGAGCACCTCGACGCGGCCGTGCAGAAGGCGCGCGAGGCGTTCGCCGGAGCTGCCGACCTGGAGGCGCTCGCCTCGGTCAAGCCTGGCCACCTCGGTGACCGGTCGCCAGTGCTGCTGGCCCGCCGCGAGATCGGTGCACTGCCTCCCAAGGCGAAGGCCGAGGCCGGCAAGCGGGTGAACGAGGCGCAGTCCGCGATCAAGACCGCGTTCGACGAGCGCTTCGCCGTGCTCCAGGTCGAGCGCGACGAGCGGGTGCTGCGCGAGGAGTCCGTCGACGTCACGCTGCCGTGGGACCGCTTCCCGCGCGGCGCGCGCCACCCGATCACCACGCTCGCCGAGCGCATCGGTGACGTCTTCGTGGCCATGGGCTACGAGATCGCCGAAGGCCCCGAGCTCGAGACCGAGTGGTTCAACTTCGACGCGCTGAACTTCGGCAAGGACCACCCGGCCCGCTCGATGCAGGACACCTTCTACATCGCGCCGTCCGACTCCGCGCTCGTCCTGCGCACGCACACCTCGCCGGTGCAGGCCCGCACGCTGCTCGACCGCGAGCTGCCGGTGTACGTCGTGTGCCCCGGCCGCACGTTCCGCACCGACGAGCTCGACGCGACCCACACCCCGGTGTTCCACCAGGTCGAGGGCCTCGCGGTCGACAAGGGCCTGACCATGGGCCACCTCAAGGGCACCCTGGACGCCTTCGCGCGTTCGATGTTCGGTGAGGACTCCAAGACGCGCCTGCGCCCGTCGTTCTTCCCCTTCACCGAGCCGTCGGCCGAGGTCGACGTGTGGTTCCCGGAGAAGAAGGGCGGCGCCGGCTGGGTCGAGTGGGGCGGCTGCGGCATGGTCAACCCCAACGTGCTGCGCGCCACCGGCGTCGACCCGGACGTCTACTCCGGCTTCGCCTTCGGCATGGGCCTCGAGCGGACGCTGCAGTTCCGCAACGGCCTGCCCGACATGCGGGACATGGTCGAGGGCGACGTCCGCTTCACCCAGCCATTCGGAACGGAGGCCTGAGCCGGATGCGAGTCCCGGTCAGCTGGCTGGTCGAACACCTCGGTTTCGACGAAGTCCCCACGCCCGACGAGCTCGCCGAGGCGTTCATCCGCATCGGCATCGAGGTCGAGGAGGTGACCCCGCTCGGTCCGGTGACCGGCCCGATCGTCGCGGGTCGCGTCGTCGAGATCGAGGAGCTCACCGAGTTCAAGAAGCCGATCCGCTACTGCAAGGTCGAGGTCGGCCCCGAGCAGGTCAACCAGATCATCTGCGGTGCCACGAACTTCGTCGAGGGCGACTCGGTCGTCGTCGCGCTACCCGGCGCCGTCCTGCCGGGTGACTTCACGATCGCCGAGCGCAAGACGTACGGCCGCGTGTCCCAGGGCATGATCTGCGCCTCCGACGAGCTCGGCATCGGCGATGACCACTCCGGCATCCTCGTGCTGCCCACCGGCACCGCGCAGCCCGGCGACGACGCGCTGGAACTGCTCGGCCTGAACGACAGTGTCATCGAGCTCGCGCCGACCCCCGACCGCGGCTACGCGTTCTCGGTCCGCGGCCTGGCCCGCGAGATCGCCTGCGCGCTGGACGTGCCGTTCGGCGACCCCGGTGTGATCGAGATCCCCGAGGCCGAGGGCGAGGTGTGGCCCGTCCACATCGAGGACCGCGTCGCCTGCTCGCGGTTCGTCGCGCGCAGGGTCACCGGTGTCGACCCGACCGCGCCCACGCCGTGGTGGATGATCCGCCGCCTGATGCTCGCGGGCATGCGTTCGATCTCGCTGCCGGTCGACATCACGAACTACGTGATGCTCGAACTGGGCCAGCCGTTGCACGCGTTCGACGCTTCTTCGCTCTCCGGCGCGCTGACGGTCCGGCGCGCGCACTCGGGCGAGAAGCTCACGACGCTGGACGACTCGGTGCGCGCTCTCGACACCGACGACATCGTGATCGCCGACGACTCCGGCGTGATCTCGCTGGCCGGTGTCATGGGCGGCGCGTCCACGGAGGTCCAGGACTCGTCCTCGGACATCCTGCTGGAAGCCGCGAACTGGGACCCTGCGTCCATCGCGCGCACGGTCCGCCGCCACAAGCTGCCGTCCGAGGCCGCGAAGCGCTTCGAGCGCACCGTCGACCCGGCGCTGGCGCCGGTGGCGCTGGAGCGGGCAGCGAAGCTGCTCAACCACTACGCCGAGGGCCAGATCAAGCCGGGCCGCACCGACGTCGGCCGGGCCACGCTGCCCGAGCCGGTGTCGATGCCGATCGACCTGCCGGACCGCATCGCGGGTGTCCGCTACGCCCGTGGCGTCACCGCGCGCCGTCTCGGCCAGATCGGCTGCCAGGTCTCCGTGACCACCTCGGACGACGGCCAGACGATCGTCACGGCCGTGCCGCCGACCTGGCGCGCGGACCTCGTGCAGCCCGCCGACCTGGTGGAGGAGGTGCTGCGGCTGGAGGGTTACGACACGATCCCCTCGGTGCTGCCGCCCGCTCCCGCCGGCCGCGGCCTGACCGAGCAGCAGCGCCGCCGCCGGACCGTGTGGCGCACCCTGGCCGAGGACGGTTTCGTCGAGGTCAAGCCGTTCCCGTTCATCGACCCGTCGGTGTTCGACAGCTTCGGTCTGGCCGCGGACGACATCCGCCGCAACACGGTCAGCGTGCTGAACCCGTTGGAGGCGGACAAGAACGTCCTCGCCACCACCCTGCTGCCCGGTCTGTTGGAGACGCTCCAACGGAACCTGGCCCGTGGTGCCAAGGACGTCGCGCTGTACAACATCGCGCAGGTGACTTTGCCGCGTGCGCAACAGGTTCCGGTGCCGTCCCTGGGCGTCGACCGCAAGCCCACCGAGGCCGAGGTCGCGTCGATGCTCGCCGCGCTGCCGCAGCAGCCGCTGCACGTGGCGGGTGTGCTGGTGGGCCACCGCGAGCTCGCCGGTTGGTGGGGCAAGGGCCGCATGGCCACCTGGTCGGACGCCGTCGAGGCCGCCCGCCGCGTCGGTGAGGCCTATGGCGTGTCGTTGCGCGTCGTGGCTTCCGACCTGCTCCCGTGGCACCCCGGCCGCTGTGCCGAGTTGCGCGTGGGCGACTGGCCCGTCGGTCACGCCGGCGAGCTGCACCCGAAGGTGATCGAGGCCCTGGGCCTGCCCAAGCGCACCGTGGCGTTCGAACTCGACCTCGACGCCCTCCCGCTGGACGACCACCGCCCGGCCCCGATGGTGTCGCCGTACCCGCCGGTGCTCCTGGACGTCGCGCTGGTCGTGGACGCCTCCGTGCCGGTGCAGTCGGTGTCCGAGGTGCTGGGCCGCTCCGCCGGCGAACTGCTGGAGGACATCCGCCTGTTCGACGTCTACACGGGCGAGCAGGTGGGCGAGGGCAAGAAGTCGCTCGCCTACTCCTTGCGGTTCCGCGCGCCGGACCGCACGCTGACGGTGGAAGAAGCGACGAGTGCTCGCGATGCGGCCGTCGCAGCCGCCGCCGAACGTTTGGGTGCAGCCCTCCGCGCTTGATCGGTTACACTTGGTGAAGCCCGGGATTCTTCGTGAATCCCGGGCTTTTCCGCGTCATGAGTGCCCTGACCTCTAGTCCACGTGCGCGGGTAACCGATCCATGCGCGATGACAACAGTGCCTGCCGGGCCCTCGTTCTGGTGTCTTGTGCACGCTGTGTAGTGATTGAACGTTCTTCAAACTTGGTGCCGTACCCACCGAGCACCACCCCAGGAGAACGAAAATGCGCAAGCGCACCGCAGTCATCGCAGCAGTCGCCGTCCTCGCCGTCGGCGGAGGCGTCGCCTACGCCGCCTGGTCCAGCACCGGCGCCGGTTCCGGTTCGGTCGGCTCCACCGCGAGCGTCAACTCGACGATCAGCCCGGTCAACGGCGCGAGCGGCCTGTACCCCGGCGCCACCGTCAGTTTCCAGGTGACGATCGACAACCCGAACGGCTACGCCGTCGCGGTCACGTCGATCAGCGCGGGCGCCTCGCAGCTGACCGCCGACGGCTGCGCCGCGGGCACCGTCACCAGCCCGGCCGTGACCAACCAGGGCACGATCGCCGCGGGTCAGTCCGGCACCTACACGCTGCAGGCGACCATGAACGCCGACGCCGCGGACAACTGCAAGTCCCAGACCTTCACGCTGCCGCTGACCGCCGCGCTCGTCTCGGCCGCCTGAGTCATGCGCCGCGCCCTGATCGTGCTCGCCGCGCTGCTGGTGCTCTCGCCGGTTTCCAGTGCGGCGGACAGCCCCGCCAAGGCGTTCACGATCGCGGACGCCGGCGTGGCGACGGGGTTGGTCCCCGGTGGGACGGTGACACGGAAAGTTCGGGTCACCAACCCCAACAACCAGGACATCAAAGTCACCCGGCTCGACACCTCGGTCGGGCGGCCCTCCCCGAACTGCCCGGCGAACGCGGTGACCGTGGACGCACTGGCGGCGCCGGTCCTGGTCGCCAGGAACAGCTCCGCCGACGTGTTCCTCACCGTCCGCATGGCCCGCAGCGCCCCGGACGCCTGCAAGAACCTCACCTTCCCCCTCACCTACTCGGGAACGGCCATCAAGCCATGATCAGCTTCAGGGAACTCGTCCGGAGGCGGTACGTCCGCCGCGGCGTCATCGTCTTCGCGGTCATGACGGCCGCGCTCGGCTCGGGTGTCGCCTACGCGGCCTGGACGAGCTCCGGCACCGGCAGTGCCACCACCCAGGCGGGCACCGCACTGGCTCCGGTGGTGACCGGCGGCGCGGTCACCACCGGCCTGCTCTACCCCGGCGGCACCGGCAACGCCGTCGTCACGGTGTCGAACCCCAACCCGTACCCGGTGACGGTCACGTCGATCGCGCCCAACGGCCCGGCCACCTGCGGCGTCTCGTTCGCCGAGCGGTTCCCCGGCACCCAGCTGGCCGCCCAGAGCGGTCCGGTCGCCATCACGTTCACGGTGTCGATGGCGTTGAGCGCGGCGAACTCGTGCCAGGGCGCGGCGATCGACGTACCGGTCGTCGTCACGATCGCGAGCGGGACCGGGGCATGAAACGGCCCGTGATCGCGGGAGCCGCGGTGCTGTGCCTGCTCGCGGCACAGCCCGCCTCGGCGGCCTGGCAGACGAGCGCTCCCGGAACGGCCAAGGCCAAGGCCGGGACCGTGCAGGCGTTGGTGATCACCTCGTGCGTGCAGGGCACCCCGACGGCCGTCAGGTGGGAGGCGGTGCCGGGCGCTTCTATGTACACAGTATTGTGGCAACAGGGAAACGGGGCCAACGCGCCGTACGCCAACAGCGGCACCACGTCCGCCCTGACGTACTCCGTGCCCGACTCGATCAGCCGGGTACGGGTTCAGGCCACGGTCGGCACCTGGGCGACCAACTACACGCAGATAAATTGTTCATGAAAGTTCATACGATCGGCTGAGTCCCGGAAATCGGGATTTGGAATCAAACCAGCAGGTGGTAGCCCTGCGTAGCTGTCAAGGTGCCAAAGGTCCCGCATTACAGGGGGAAATCGGCAACCGTCCGACGCTTGCGCAGTACGTGAAGCTTCTCCAAGATTGGCGACGCGGCCCGCTAGGGCCGAGGGGCGAAGCGATGAACCACCGGGCGAGTTTGGTCGCCGGTCCGGTGGGGAGCTAGAGGCGAACCCACCGCCTGGAGCAACAACTCTGGAGAGTTGCGCCATGCGTAGTCTGGGACCGCGCCTTGAGATCGCCGTGTCGTTGACGATCCTCATGGTCGGCGCGGCTGTCGTGGCGGCCATGCATCTGACGTGGCCCAAGCCGCACCTGCCGGCGATGGCGTACTCCGTGAGCAGCGGCGAGTCGGACATGCAGCAGCTGAAGCCGTTTGAAATCAACGACATCTCCGGCGCGGCGGTGGAACTCACACCGGGTGCCGAGGGTGAGCGCACGGTGCGGCTGTCCAACCCGAACCCCGTCGACATCATCGTCGAGAGCCTGTCCGCGGTTCCGGGTCAGCCGCTCGACGCCACCCAGCAGCGCGTCGCGGCGTGTCCCGCCGGCGTGCTGACCGTCGTGCCGCTCACGGACATCGTGGAGATCCCCGCCGGAGGCGCGGTCGAGGTCACCATGAAGGTTCAGGTGGCCACGGACGTTCCGTCGGCGTGTGCCGAGCTCGTCTTCCCGCTCACTTACTCGGGTCGCGCGAAACACGGCTGAGGAGCCGTTCGCGCGCCGCCGGCCATTCCGCGGGAATCATCGAGTAGACGACCGTGTCGCGCTGGGATCCGTCCGGCCGCGTGACGTTCGCGCGCAGCACCCCGTCTCGTACGGCACCGAGCTTCTCGATGGCCCGTTGCGAGCGGATGTTCGCGAGATCCGTGTACCAGGCCACCCGCAACGCGCCGCGCACCTCGAACGCCTCGGACAACAACAGCAGCTTGGCCTCCGGGTTGATCGCCGTGCCGTGCCACGCGCTGCCCACGATCGTGTAGCCGATCACCAGCCTGCGGTGCTCCGGCGCCACCTCGTAGAACGACGTGGTCCCCACCACGCGTCCCGTGGAGACCTCGATCTGCGCGAACGCCTCGCGCTGGCCTTCCGCGGCGAGGATCCAGCCGCGCATCTCGGCGACGTTGCGCGGCTGGCTGCTCAGCAACCACGTCCAGATGTCCGGGTCCTGGGTGGCCTCGAAGAGTCCTTCGGCGTGATCGGGTGACAGCGGCTCCAGTCGTACGTGCTTGCCTTCCATGAGACGCACCTTAGTGCTGTGACCGTCAGCCTTCGCCCCGTATTCCGCTGCTCAGACGGGTGCATCGTGGTGCCGGCCCCGCGTCCTCATCCTGGTTGGCTGTGGGCGTGGGGCCGGTGCCGCGAGGCACCCTGCTGAGCACGGGAAGACGCGGCGGAGGTTGGCGGTCACAGCACTACATGTGCTTGAGGGCTTCTCGCCGGGACAGCGGGGAGAGTCCAGGCCTGGACTCCACGAACGAGCGCACCCAGCCGGGCTCGGTCTTCGCGAACTCCCGCAGCGCCCACCCGATCCCCTTGCGCAGGAAGAAGTCGCGATCGTCCACGTTGGCGTCGACGCACGCGGTCAGCAGCTCCACGTCCGTCGCCCCTTTGGCCCCGAGCTGGCAGATGATCGACGTCCGCCGCCGCCACCTGTCCGCGTCGACGGACCACTTCAGCATCAACGGCCGCACGACCTCCGGCGCCGACCGCAGCAACGGCCCGACGCGACGGGCGGCGATCTCGTCCACGTAGTCCCACCACGCGCCGGTCACGATCATCTCGTCGAACCACGGCATCAGCTCTACCGACTGGAAGCGGCGATCCCCGCTCAACGCCAACGCCACGTACCGCTCCTCGCGGTAGGTCGCCTCGCGCCACAACGTCTGCACGGCTTCGAGCCACTCGTCCCGATCGGTCAGCACCGGCAGCGACTTGAGCAGCGTCACCCGCTCCGGCTTCTGCACGCCCAGGAACGGCATGTCGGACTTCATGTACGCCTGCATCTCCGGCGCTTTCGCCGGATTCGCGAGTTCCTCGAGTCCTGCCCGGACCGCCTGGATCAAGGACACCTCAAGAGTCACTGGAGCACCGTATAGGCAGAAGGAGTAGGCCGTTGAGATCGATGGCCGATTCGCGCGGAGAGTGCTGACGAACACGCAGAACATTGCTTGTCCGAGCACGTGTGTGAACGGAAAGCCCGCTGGACGCGACTACGATTCGCATTCATGCGCGTGCTCATGGTTGTGGCGGCGCTCGTGCTCACCAGCATGGGTGCCACCAAGGCGGATACGGTGGACTACCTGGATCTGCCGCTGGTCAACGGAAACGGCGAAGAACGGGGTGGAGTCCACCCCGACCTGCCGTACGACCGGGCCACGATCGAGCGCGCCCTGGACGGTTATCGCGGCAAGGGCATCACGCCGGTCCGGTTCCAGGCGTTGCTGTGGCAGTACTGGATCGTCCGCGCCGCGGAGGACGCGGGCGTGTCCCTGTCCGAGTGGGACCCGCAGCGCACCGCCGAGCACAACCGCGCGACGATCTTCGCCGTCTACGACTTCTACGCGCGGCTGTACGTGACGCACCCGGACACGTTGCGGTGGATGGGTTTCGCGAACATCGGCGCGCCCGCGTTCGCCGCCGGGATGCTCGACCTCGGCACCGTGCCGGAGCTCCGCTGGTTCTCTTCGATGCTGATGTCCATGCAGAAGCACATCTTCATGGACCTCGGCGCGATGCACGCCGCCTACCTGCACGGCGGGATCAAGGCCGTGGAGGAACTGCGCGACGCTGGGATCATCGACCCGGCCACCACCGCGGCGTGGGCGGATCCGGCGCAGGCCGTCATGGAGTTCTCGTCGCGCGAGCAGAACCTGGTGATCGCCGAGCAGTTCGACCGGATGCGCGCCCGGTTGCTGCCGCCCGGTGAGGTCGTCACGTACGCGATCACGGTGGCCGGCCCGATGCCGGTGCCGGGTGGGAAGACCCCGGCGCAGTACCGGCCGTTGTTCGGCGGTCCGTTGCCCGCGTTCAACTACGCGGACCGGGTGGCCCGGTGGGACTTCCTCAGCAACGACACCGTGCCGGCCTACGAGAGGTTGTCGAAGGACTCGGTGCGGAAGATCGTGCAACGGCCGTTCGCGGACCGCGTCGCGGAGTACCGCGCCACGGCCCGCCTGATCGACCTGATCGTGCCGTTCAGGAGTGACGAATCCCGGACCGGAGTTCGCTGAGCACGGTCAGCCGGTCCTCGTCGAGGATGCGTTGTGTCGTGACGCGGTCGGGATAGCAGCGCATGAACATGTTGGTGAAGTGCGTTCCGTAGTGAATGACGTCGTCCCCGTGGGGATCGTCCAACGGGCGCACGACCGCTTCGAAGTTCGGCTCGTGGAAGTACGCCATCGTGAACCGTTCGCGGTTGTTCAGCAGCACCTTGTGCGGCGTGGAAAGCAGCTTGCCGCCGGTGAGGAACTGCAGGATGTCGCCGGGGAACACGGTGAAGACGTGCTGGACCGGTTCGACGAAGTTCCAGCCCTCCGCGTCCTGGAAACACCCGGCGGCCGACTCGTCCGGCAGCCAGTTGCGCGGCCGTTCCTCGCCTTCGATCGGCGGACGGACGTAGAGCCCGCCGACGTCGTCCTGCGCGGCCAGGACGAGCATGCCGTAGTCGGTGTGGGCGCCGATGCCGCGGTCGACCGTCTCGGATCTGGTGGGGAAGCGCAGCACCCGCATGTGGTGCCAGCCGTCCGCGGTCAGCTTGGTGAAGGTGTCGACGTCGAGCCCGAAGCCCAGTGCGGTGAGCTTCAGGATCTTCTCGCCGGCGTCGCCGAGCATCGCCATGAACTCGCCCATGGCGTCGCGGTAGTCGTCGTCGGGCCACGGCACCGGTCCGTGACACGGCCACTTCTCGACCACGCGTGAGTCGTCGAGCGGAACGTCCTTGCAGACCGTGAAGATCTCCGAGTAGTCCGCGATGCCGTCGGTGACCTCCTCTCCGGACGCGATGTAACCGGCGTAGGTGAGGTCGCTGACGAGCCGTGACTTCTCTTCGAGGGACAAACCGTGGAAGAACCGCCGGCTGGCCGCCATGGCCGCCGCGGTCTTCCGGTCCTGCACCGCGTCGGTCGCGATCTGCAGAATCCCGTCGGCCTGCCAGGCTGCGATGAGCCGGCGGCCGAGGTCGACGTCGTCGTCCGAGCCGGTGACGGTCCCGGGGAGACGGAAGGTGCTGAGTTCGGTCATGGCCCAACGAACGAACCTTGTGGCCATGGGGTTCATATTTCGTTCAGGGGTGGAATCGGATCCGTCTTAGTAGGCTGCTGACCATGACGCCGTACGACTACGACCTGATCGTCATCGGCTCTGGCCCTGGTGGCCAGAAGGCGGCGATCGCGGGTGCGAAACTGGGCAAGCGCGTAGCGATCATCGACAAACAGGAGATGGTCGGCGGCGTCTGTGCGAACACGGGCACGATCCCGTCGAAAACCCTGCGCGAAGCCGTCATGTTCCTGACGGGCATGAGCCAGCGCGAGCTGTACGGCGCGAGCTACCGCGTCAAGCAGGACATCACGATCACCGACCTGATGGCCCGCACGCAGCACGTGATCGGCCGCGAGGTCCAGGTCGTTCGTGCGCAACTGCACCGCAACGGCGTCGACCTCCTGAACGGCTTCGGCCGGTTCGTCGACGAGCACACCATCGCGGTGGACGGAAGTCACCGCGGCGACCACACGACGATCACCGGCGAGTTCGTCGTCATCGCGACCGGTACGACGCCCGCGCGTCCGTCCGTGGTGGACTTCGACGAGGAGCGGATCCTCGACTCCGACGAGGTTTTCGCGCTCCAGGAGATCCCGTCGTCGTTGGTCGTGGTCGGCGCCGGCGTGATCGGCATCGAGTACGCCTCGATGTTCGCCGCTCTGGGCACCCGCGTGACGGTCGTCGAGCAGCGCGAGAAGATGCTGGACTTCTGCGATCCCGAGATCGTCGAGTCGCTGAAGTTCCACCTGCGCGACCAGGCCGTCACGTTCCGGTTCGGCGAGAAGGTGGTGAACGTCCAGGTCACCCAGGGCGGCACCATCACGACCCTGGCCTCTGGCAAGCGCATCCCCGCCGCCGCCGTCATGTACTCGGCGGGCCGCCAGGGCACCACGGAGAAGCTGGACCTGGCCGCCGCGGGCCTGGAGGCGGACAACCGCGGCCGGCTGAGCGTCGACGAGCACTACCGCACGCCCGTCGAGCACATCTACGCCGTCGGTGACGTGATCGGCTTCCCGGCGCTGGCCGCGACGTCGATGGACCAGGGCCGCCTGGCCGCGTACCACGCGTTCGGCGAGCCGGTGCACGATCTGACCGCGTTGCAGCCGATCGGCATCTACACGATCCCGGAGATCTCGTACTGCGGCGCGACGGAGACCGAGCTCACCTCGTCCGCGATTCCTTATGAGGTCGGCATCTCCCGCTACCGCGAACTCGCGCGCGGCCAGATCGTCGGTGACGCGTACGGGATGCTGAAGCTGCTCGTGTCCACTGTGGACCGCAAGATCCTCGGCGTGCACGTGTTCGGCACAGGTGCCACGGACCTGGTGCACATCGGCCAGGCCGTGATGGGTTGCGGTGGCACGGTCGACTACCTCGTCGACACGGTCTTCAACTACCCGACGCTGTCCGAGGCCTACAAGGTCGCCGCGCTGGACGCCACCAACAAGATCCGCGCCCTGGACCGCTTCACGACCCAGTGATCACGACCGGGTGAGGCCGGCGTCGTGGGCCACGATGGCGGCCTGCACGCGGTTGGAGCACTCCAGCTTGGGCAGGATCCGGCTGATGTGCGCCTTCACCGTGCCGGTCGCCAGGTAGAGCTGCTCGCCGATCTCGGTGTTGGACAACCCCTCGCCCACGAGCCGGAGCACGTTGCGCTCGGTGTCGGTGAGCGTGTCGATCTTCCGGCGCGCCTCGGTTCCGTGATCCGGTGCGGTGAGGTGGCGTTCGATCAGGCGCTTGGTGATCTGCGGGGCGAGGATCGGTTCGCCTGCCGCCGCCTTGCGGACCGCGTTGATCAGTTCCTGCGGCGGGGTGTCCTTGAGCAGGAACCCGGTCGCGCCGACCTTCATCGCCTGTGCCACGTACGAGTCCTCGCCGAACGTCGTGAGCATGACGACGTGGGTGTCCTCGGCGATCTGCTCGGCGGCTTTGAGACCGTCGCCGCCGGGCATGCGGATGTCGAGCAGCGCGACGTCGATCTGGTGGGCGCGGGTGAGTTCCACGGCTTGTTTGCCGTCGCCCGCCTCGGCGACCACGGTGATCTCGGGGTCGTTCTCCAGGATCAGGCGGATCCCGGCACGCATCAACGTCTCGTCGTCAGCGATGAGGACTCGGATCACGCGCGCCAGACTACGGGCCTTCCTGCTCCTTGGTGTGGAGCTTGCCGTCACGGAAGCACAGCTTGTAGTGCAGCTCCGTGTTGTGCGAGGTCTGGAATCGCGAGCACCCGTCCACCCCGAGCTGCCCGACGCCGAACTGGTCCAGCACCTCTTCCTCTGGCGTGACACCGACCTTCAACGAGTCGAAGTACGGCGCGTTCATCTGCGTCGGGTTGAACAACGCGAACAGCAGCAGCACGATCAGCGCCCCGGCGATCGGCAGCAACGCCAGCAGACCGAGGCACCCGCCGCCCAGCACGCGCGGCACGGTCAGCACCTCGGCCGCGAGCGGTGGCGGTACCTCGGCGACCTCGGTGACGGTCTGGTCGGACTGCGCGGCCGGGTGCAACGGCACGTCCGCGGCCACCCGGAAGCCGCCCTCGGCCGGTGGACCCGCGCTGAACGAGCCGCCGAGCAGTCCGACGCGTTCCTCCAGGCCGATCAGGCCTCGCCGGGTGCCCTTGCCCGGCACCGCGGAGGCCGGTCCGTTGACCACCTGGATGCGTGCGCGGCCGCCCTGCACCGCGATCTGCACTCGCGTTCGGGCGGACGCGGCGTGTTTGTGCACGTTGGTCAACGCCTCGCGGACCACCCGGTGCACGGCGCGGCGGGTGCGGGGGTCGGCGCCGTGCAGGTCGTCGCCGGACCAGTCGAGCGAGACGGAGATCCCGGCGTCCACCGAGCTCGCGACCAGCGCGGCGATGTCGGATCTGGTGCCGGTGTCCTCGTCCAGCGTCTCCGGCTCGGGGTTCGTCCGCAGCACGCCGAGGATCTCGCGCAGCTCGGCCATCGCGAGCGACGACGTGGTGCGGATCAGCTCGGCCTGTTCGTGCAGCTGCGGCGCGCGGGAAGCGGTCGCGAGCTCCAGCGCCCCGGCGTGGATGGAGATCAGGCTGAGCCGGTGGCCGAGCATGTCGTGCATCTCGCCCGCGATGTGCGCTCGTTCCTCGGAACGGGCCGACGCGGCGGTCAACGCCCGTGCGCGCTCCAGGTACTCGTTGCGCTCCTGCAGCAACCGGACCATCGGCCTGCGGCGGCCGAGCAGCATGCCGGACGTGGCGGGGACGAGCACGAAGAACACCGAACCGACCACCGCACCCAGCAGCGCCTCGTCCCACGGCAGGGTCTGGTAGCTGACCTGCAGCAGGCTGAACGCGCTCTGCAGCACCATCGTCGCGCCCAGCAGCGCCCACAGCCGGCCCAGCCGGGGGACGCGCCGGCACGCGGCGAAGATGACGAACGCCGTGGTGGCGTGCGCCCAGAGGTTGTTGACCGCGAAGAGCGGTCCGGTGAGCAGCAGCGCCCACTCCGGTTTGCGCGGCGCGAGCCAGACGAGCCCCGCGATCCACAGCGCCGTCGCGACGGTCAGCGCCGAGTGGGGGACCGGGGCCAGCGGCGCGATCAGCGGCACCAGGCCGACCAGGAACGCGAGCACCGGCCAGACGAACCTCATCGGGCCAGCTCCTTCTTGCTGATCAGCACGCTGTCGCGGTCGAAGCACAACTCGAAGTCGCGGTCGGCCGAGTCGCGCACGGGGTAGCGGAAGCACCCGGTGTGGTCCGACCGCACGCCGAAACCGTGGGTCTCGGTGACGTCCTCCTCGTGCGCGACGGACACCTGGAACGCGTCGAACTCCTCCCTGCTCATCTCGGCACGGCTGAAGATCGCGACGACGAGCAGGACGAACGCCGTGCCGAGCGCGGGGATCACGGAGAGCGTGGCGAGGCAGCCGCTGCCGACCACCCGCGGCACGGTCAGGACCTCGGCGGTGATCGGCGGTGGCGCCTCCGCCACGGCACCCGCCGCACCCGTTTCCTCCTGCACCACCGGGCGCAACGGCAGGTCGGCCGCCACCCGGAACCCACCGGCGAGCGGTCCGGCGGCGAACGACCCGCCGATCAGGTCGACGCGTTCCTCCAGTCCGATCAACCCGCGACGCGTGCCGCCACCCCGAGGCTCCGCGCTGGCACCGTTGACCACCTCGACGAGCACCCGGTCGGTCACCAACACCGAGACTCGTGTTCGTGCTGACGGCGCATGCTTGTGCACGTTCGTGAGTGCCTCACGCACGACCCGATGCACAGCTCTGCGCAACCGTGCGTCGGCATCGGCCAAGTCGGGGCCGGACCAGCCGAGATAGACGGACACGCCCGCAGCACTAGACGCTGCCACGAGCCGTTCGACGTCCGCGCGCGTGCCGGCGTCCTCGTCCGCATCGGCTGATGTCCCGAGCACGCCGAGGATCTCGTGCAGCTCCTCCATCGCGACGGCGGACGTCTTGCGGATCAGCTCGACCTGTTCACGCAGCTCAGGGGCTTCTTCGGCAGCAGACCGCTCCAACGCCCCCGCGTGCACCGTGAGCTGCCGGAGCCGGTGGCTGAGCATGTCGTGCATCTCGCTCGCGATGTGCGCGCGAGTGGCGGACCTCGCGGTGTTCGCGGTCAACAGCCGTGCGTGTTCCAGGTAGTCGTTGCGCTCCATCAGCACCTGCGTCAACGGCTTGCGCCGCCCCACAAGTGCACCGGACACGGCCGGGAACACCAGCAGGAACACGACCGTGAACGCCGTACCGAGCAGGTATTCCGTCAGGCCGTCGCCCGCCCGCCACGCGTGCAGCGCGCCGAAGCCGGCCTGGAGCACCGCCGTGGCGCTCACCAACGCCCACAGCTGCCACGGCGAACGAACGGACCGGGCCGACCGGAAGATCACGAGCGAAGTGGGTGCGATCGCGAGCAGGTTGTTCACCGCGTGCAGGGGAGTGGTGAGCAGAATCGCCCACCGCGGCCAGCGCGCGCTGATCGGCACGAGCGCGGCCGCCCACGCGGACGACGCCACGATCAGCACCGGCTCGACGGGCCTGCCAAGCGGTGCCAGCAGCGTCACCAGCGCCAACAGGAAGGCGCCTGCCGCCCACAGCCCGTCGCGCAGACTCACTTTCACGCTGATCATCATGGTCGACCCGCCCGGACCGGCCCAGCGCCAGGTGGCCCCGATCGGGTGGCCGGGTGGCCATAGTCAGTTGAGTGAGTTTGCACGACCGTGCATAATCATGCGCATGACAGTGAGGATCGCGGTCGCGGGCGCCAGCGGGTACGCGGGTGGCGAACTGCTCCGCCTGCTACTGGCTCATCCGGACATCGAGATCGGCGCCCTGACGGCGCACAGCAGCGCCGGCGACTTGCTGCTCAAGCACCAGCCGCACCTCCTGCCGCTCGCGGACCGCCGGCTCCAAGACACCACAGTCGAGACCCTCAAGGGGCACGACGTGGTGTTCCTCGCACTTCCCCACGGTCACTCAGCCGAGCTGGCCGGGCAACTCGGCGACGACACCGTGGTGATCGACTGCGGTGCCGACCACCGGCTGACCAGCGCGGACGACTGGGCGCGGTGGTACGGCGGCGAGCACGCGGGCACCTGGCCGTACGGGCTGCCGGAGCTTCCCAACCAGCGGGACAGGCTCGTCGGAGCGCGCCGCGTGGCCGTTCCGGGCTGCTACCCGACGGTCTCGTCGCTGGCGCTCGCGCCGGCCGTGGACCTCATCGAGGACGAGGTCGTCATCGTCGCCGTGTCGGGCACCAGTGGTGCCGGCAAGTCGCTGAAGCCGAACCTGCTCGGGTCCGAGGTCATGGGCTCGGCCAGCGCGTACGGCGTCGGTGGCGCGCACCGGCACACGCCGGAGATCACCCAGAACCTGAGCGCCGCGGCGGGCCGTCCGATCAAGGTCAGCTTCACGCCGGTGCTCGCACCGATGTCGCGCGGCATTCTCGCCACCTGTACTGCGCAGCTCAGGGACGGCGCAAACGTTCGCGAGGCCTACGAGAAGGCGTACGCGGACGAGCCGTTCGTACACCTGCTGCCCGAAGGATTCTGGCCGACGACGAACGCCGTTCTCGGGTCGAACGCCGTCCAGCTGCAAGTCACCGTCGACGAGGACCTGGGCAGGCTCGTGGTCGTGGCCGCCGTCGACAACCTGGCCAAGGGCACCGCGGGTGCCGCTGTCCAGTGCATGAACCTCGCTCTCGGACTGCCGGAAACGACCGGCCTCTCGACCGTTGGAGTCGCTCCGTGAACCGCAACAAGGGCGTCACCGGACCCCAGGGCTTCCGTGCCGCCGGGATCGCCGCCGGAATCAAGGAATCCGGCGCTCTCGACCTCACGCTCGTCGTGAACGACGGGCCGACCGACGCCGCCGCGGGTGTCTTCACCACGAACAAGGTGAAGGCCGCGCCGGTGTTGTGGTCGCAGCAGGTGATCCAGTCCCGACGCCTCACCGCGGTCGTGCTCAACTCCGGCGGCGCCAACGCGTGCACCGGTCCCGAGGGCTTCCAGGACACCCACGCCACCGCGGAGAAGGTCGCCGAGGTGCTCGGCACCGGCGCCGTCGACGTCGCGGTCTGCTCGACCGGCCTGATCGGCGAGCGCCTCCCGATGGACAAGGTGCTGACCGGCGTCGAGAACGTCGTGAAGGCGCTGGACTCCTCGGTCGAGGCCGGTCTCAACGCCGCCACCGGTGTCATGACCACGGACAGCCGCCCCAAGCAGTCGTGGAAGGCCTCCGAGCAGGGCTGGTCCGTCGGCGGGTTCGTGAAGGGCGCTGGCATGCTCGCCCCGAACATGGCCACGATGCTGTCGGTCATCACCACCGACGCCAAGATCTCCGGCGACTCGCTGGACAAGGCACTGCGCCTCGCCACGGGTCGTACGTTCGACCGGCTCGACGTCGACGGTGGCACGTCCACCAACGACACCGTGCTGGTGCTGGCTTCGGGTGCTTCGGGTGTCGAGCCCTCGTTCGAGGACTTCGTGGCTCTGCTGACCGAGGTCTCCGCCGACCTGGTCAAGCAGCTCCAGGGCGACGCCGAGGGTGTGACGAAGGAAATCAGCATCACCGTCAAGCAGGCCGCCACCGAGGCCGAGGCCGTCCACGTCGGACGGACCGTCGCCGAGGACAACCTGGTCAAGACCGCACTCTTCGGCAGCGACCCGAACTGGGGCCGCATCGCGATGGCGCTCGGCCGCGCGGACGCCGAGATCGACCCGGACGTGCTGCAGATCCTGATCAACGGCGTTTCGCTGTACCGCAACGGAACGCGCGACCGCGACCGTTCGGAAGCCGACCTTTCGGGCCGCGACATCGAGATCGTCATCGACCTCAACGTCGGTGACGCCGAAGCCACCGTGCTCACCACGGACCTGTCCCACGACTACGTCGAAGAGAACAGCGCTTACTCCTCATGAACGCACAAGAAAAAGCGGCAGTCCTCGTCGAAGCGCTGCCGTGGCTGGAGCGTTTCCGCAGCGCGCTCGTGGTCGTGAAGTACGGCGGCAACGCCATGGTCGACGACGAGCTGAAGAAGGCGTTCGCCGAGGACATGGTGTTCCTGCGGCTGTGCGGCCTGCGCCCGGTCGTCGTGCACGGCGGCGGTCCGCAGATCAAGTCGATGCTGGACAGGCTCGGCATCCACAGCGAGTTCCGCGGCGGCCTGCGCGTCACGACCCCGGAAGCCATGGACGTCGTGCGGATGGTGCTGGTCGGCCAGGTCGGGCGTGAGCTCGTCGGCCTGATCAACCAGCACGGTCCCTACGCGGTGGGTATTTCCGGTGAGGACGCGCACCTGTTCACGGCCACGCGCCGTGGTGCGATCGTGGACGGCGAAGAGGTCGACATCGGTCTCGTCGGTGACATCACGGAAGTCAACCCGGACGCGGTGCTCGACATCGTGCGTGCGGGCCGCATTCCGGTCGTGTCGTCGGTCGCGCCGGACATCCACGGTGTGCCGCACAACGTGAACGCGGACACGGCCGCCGGCGCTCTCGCGGTCGCGTTGGGAGCGGAGAAGCTGGTCGTGCTGACCGACGTCGAGGGGCTCTACGCGAACTGGCCGGACAAGTCGTCGCTGTTGAACCAGATCCGGGCCTCCGAGCTGGAGAAGATCCTGCCGGACCTGGAAAGCGGCATGGTGCCGAAGATGGAGGCCTGCCTGCGCGCGGTGCGCGGCGGGGTCCCGCAGGCGCACGTGATCGACGGCCGGCTGGCGCACAGCGTGTTGCTCGAAGTCTTCACCACTGAAGGTGTCGGAACGATGGTCTTGGGGGACGGCAAGTGACCTCGCGGTGGCAACAGTCCATGATGGACAATTACGGCACACCTTCGCTGACACTGGAACGCGGCGAGGGCGCGCACGTCTGGGACGCGGACGGAAACCGTTACGTCGACCTGCTGACCGGCCTCGCCGTCAACGCTCTCGGCCACGCCCACCCGGCGATCGTCGAAGCGGTGTCCACCCAGATCGCGAAGCTCGGCCACACCGGCAACCTGTACGTCAACGAGCCCGCGCTGAAGCTCGCCGAACGCCTGCTGGACCTGGCGGGCGAACCGGGCAAGGTCTTCTTCTGCAACTCCGGCGCCGAGGCGAACGAGGCGGCGCTGAAGATGGCGCGCCTCACCGGCCGCACCAAGATCGTCTCCACGATCGGAGGGTTCCACGGCCGCACGATGGGCGCGCTGACGCTCACCGGGCAGGAGCCGAAGCGCGCGCCGTTCGAACCGCTCGTGCCGGGCGTCTCGCACATCCCGTTCGGTGACGTGGCGGCGTTGGAAGCGGCGATCGACGACGACACGGCGGCGTTCATCGTCGAACCGATCCAGGGCGAGCAGGGCGTCATGGTGCCGCCCGCCGGTTACCTCCAGGAGGTCCGCCGGATCACCTCCGAGCACGGCGCGCTGTTCATCCTCGACGAGGTGCAGACCGGCGTCGGCAGGCTCGGCACGTGGTTCGCGTTCCAGCAGGCCGGGATCGTGCCGGACGTCATGACGCTGGCCAAGGGCATCGGCGGCGGCCTGCCGCTGGGCGTGACGATCGGGTTCGGCGCGGCGGCGGAGCTGTTCAAGCCCGGCCACCACGGCACCACCTACGGCGGCAACCCGGTGTGCTGCGCCGCCGGTCTCGCGGTGCTCGACACGATCGCCTCGGAAGGCCTGCTGGAGCACGCCTCGTCCGTGGGCAAGGAGATCGCCGCGGGCGTGGAGGCGTTGCACCACCCCGCCATCTCCGGAGTGCGGGGAGCCGGTCTGCTGCTCGGCATCACGCTGCGCGAGGCGGTCTCGGCGAAGGCCGCGGCGGCCGCGCAGAAGGCCGGTTACCTGATCAACCCGATCCAGCCGGACGTGCTGCGGCTCGCCCCGCCGCTCGTGCTGGAGGAGTCCGACGCGCAGGCCTTCGTCGCCGCGCTCCCCACTTTCTTCGAGGAGACGCCGTGAGCCCGAGGCACTTCCTGCGCGACGACGACCTGACGCCGGCCGAGCAGTCCGCCGTGCTCGACCTGGCCGACGAGTACAAGGCCGACCGGTTCACCGCGAAGCCGTTGGCGGGCCCCAAGTCCGTCGCGGTGATCTTCGAGAAGAACTCCACCCGCACGCGGTTGTCGTTCGAGGTCGGCATCGCGCAGCTCGGTGGCAACCCGGTGATCATCGACGGTCGTTCGATGCAGCTGGGTCGCGAGGAGACCATCGAGGACACCTCGCGCATCCTGTCCGGCTACGTCGACGCGGTGGTGTGGCGGACGTTCGCGCAGGCGCGCATGGAGGCGATGGCTTCCGTGTCGCGCATTCCCGTGGTCAACGCGCTGACCGACGAGTTCCACCCGTGCCAGGTGCTCGCGGACCTGCAGACGATCCGCCGCCGTTACGGCAAGCTGGCCGGTCTCACGTTGACGTACCTGGGCGACGGCGCCAACAACATGGCGCACTCGCTGCTGCTGGGTGGCGCCACGGCCGGTATGCACGTTCGCATCGGTGCACCGGCTTCGTTCGTACCGAACCCGCAGTTCCTCGAAGACGCCAAGAAGCGCGCCGCGGAGACCGGTGGTTCGGTCGCGTTGATCAACGACCCGCGGGCGTCGGTCGACGGGTCGGACGTGCTGGTCACCGACACGTGGACGTCGATGGGCCAGGAGAACGACGGCAAGGACCGCGTCGGCCCGTTCCGGCCGTACCAGGTCAACGCCGATCTGCTGGCCGCGACCGGCAAGCCCGACTCGACCGTGCTGCACTGCCTGCCCGCGCACCGCGGTTGGGAGATCACCGACGAGGTGCTCGACGGCCCGCAGTCGCTCGTGTGGCAGGAAGCCGAAAACCGCCTGCACGCGCAGAAGGCGTTGCTCGTGTGGTTGCTGGAGCAGTCGTCATGACCCGCACCGCCCGTCAGGGCCGCATCGTCGAGATGGTGTCCCAGCGCGCCGTCCGCAGCCAGTCCGAACTCGCGAAACTGCTTGCGGCGGAAGGCATCGACGTCACCCAGGCCACGTTGTCACGCGACCTCGACGAGCTGGGCGCGGTCAAGCTGCGCGGCCCTGACGGCGGTGCGCCGGTCTACGTGATCCCGGAGGACGGCAGCCCGGTGCGTGGCGTCCAGGGCGGCACCACTCGGCTCGTGCGTGTACTTGGCGAGCTGCTGGTGTCGACCGACTTCTCGGGCAACCTCGCGGTGCTGCGGACCCCGCCGGGCGCCGCGCAGTTCCTCGCCTCCGCTTTGGACCGCGCCGCGTTGCACGAGGTCGTCGGCACGATCGCGGGTGACGACACGATCCTGGTCGTGGCCCGCGAGCCGATGACCGGCGCCGAGCTCGCCGACCGGATCACCGCGCTGGCCTCGGGTTCCGTCGATGAATGAGCCCGTGCACGCCGTTCTGACGTTCGACGCGGGCGTGCCGGTGGCGGTGGACGGCGAGACCGTCTCCGTCGCCGAGGCCGTCCGCGAGCTCAACTTCCGTGCCGGTGTCGTGAGGTCCAGTCTGGGATCCGTCGCGGTGCGGGTCGCACGAATGGCACTGACCTCGGGTTCCGGTGAGGTCGACGTCGCGCTGTACGAGGGGCGCGTGGTCGGGCTGGTGGCCCGTTCGGAAGAATCGCTGTACGACTTCGCTAGCTGAAAGTTCGCCAAATGAAAGTTGCGCTTCGATGAGTTCTTTGTGGGGTGGCCGGTTCGAGTCGGGGCCGGCCGAGGCGATGGCCCGCCTGTCGCTGTCGACGCACTTCGACTGGCGGCTGGCGCCGTATGACATCGCCGGTTCGCGCGCACACGCCCGTGTGCTGCACGCGGCGGGTCTGCTCACGGACGACGAGCTCGCCGGCATGCAGAAGGCGCTGGACGAGCTGCTGGCCGACGTCGAGTCCGGTGCCTTCACCCCGGTGCTCGAGGACGAGGACGTCCACACGGCGTTGGAGCGCGGCCTGATCGACCGCGCGGGCACCGAGCTGGGCGGCAAGCTGCGCGCCGGCCGTTCCCGCAACGACCAGGTCGCCACGCTGTTCCGCATGTGGCTGCGCGACGGTGCCCGCCGCGTCGCCGCCGGCGTGCTGGACGTCGTGGACGCGCTGGCCGCGCAGTCCGAGTCGAACTTCGGTGCGGTCATGCCGGGCCGCACGCACCTGCAGTCCGCACAGCCCGTGCTGCTGTCCCACCACCTGCTGGCACACGCGCACGCGCTGCTGCGTGACGTCGACCGCCTGCACGACTGGGACAAGCGCGCCGCGTTCTCCCCGTACGGCTCGGGCGCCCTGGCGGGTTCCTCGCTCGGCCTCGACCCGGCGAAGGTGGCCGCTGACCTGGGCTTCTACGCGCCGGTCGAGAACTCCATCGACGGCACCGCGTCCCGCGACTTCGCCGCCGAGATCGCGTTCGTGCTGGCGATGATCAGCGTGAACCTCTCGCGCATCGCGGAAGAGGTCATCATCTGGACCACCGCCGAGTTCCGCTTCGCGGTGCTGGACGACGCGTGGTCCACCGGCAGCTCGATCATGCCGCAGAAGAAGAACCCGGACGTCGCCGAACTCGCGCGCGGCAAGTCCGGCCGCCTGATCGGCAACCTCGCCGGCCTGCTCGCGACGTTGAAGGCCCAGCCGCTGGCCTACAACCGCGACCTGCAGGAGGACAAGGAACCGCTGTTCGACTCGGTCGAGCAGCTCGAAGTGTTGCTGCCCGCCTTCGCCGGCATGGTCGCGACTCTTCGCTTCGACGTCGAACGCATGGCGTCACTGGCTCCGGCCGGTTTCACCCTCGCCACGGACATCGCGGAATGGCTTGTGCGCCAAGGAGTTCCGTTCCGCGTGGCACACGAGGCCGCCGGGTCCTGCGTCCGCGCCGCCGAGTCCCGCGGCGTCGGCCTGGAAGACCTGACCGACGACGAGTTCGCCGCGATCTCTCCTGCCCTGACCCCGGAGGTGCGCTCGGTGCTGACCGTCGAGGGCTCCATCGCCTCGCGCAACGCCCACGGCGGCACCGCCCCCGAACGCGTCCGCGAACAGCTCGACGCACTCGTGGCGAAGGCTGCCTCCGCACGTGAGTTCTAGGCTGCTGACCAGGGAGGAGCTGGCCATCGACCCGGTCGATGCCGCCCAGCTCCTCCTCGGGTCCTACCTGGAGGCGGGCGACGTGCGGGTGCGCATCGTCGAGGTGGAGGCGTACCGGGGCGGCGACGACCCGGCCTCCCACTGCTACCGCGGCATGACCCCGCGCAACGAGGTGATGTTCGGCCCGGCCGGCTTCCTGTACGTCTACTTCGTCTACGGCATGCACTTCTGCGCCAACGTGGTCTCGCTGACCGACGGCGTGCCCGGCGCGGTTTTGTTGCGAGCCGGCGAGGTCGTGTCCGGTGAGGACGTCGCCTTCTCTCGACGGCCGGCCTCGCGTTCTGCCGCCGAACTGGCGAAAGGACCCGCACGGCTGTGCAAGGTCCTGGGGTTGGACCGCACTCAGAACGGCGTTGACCTGACGTCCGCCGACTCGCCGGTGCGGTTGTACGCGGGGGAGCCGGCGACTGCGGTTCGTTCCGGCCCGCGCGTTGGTGTCGCCGTTGCGATGGATGTGCCGTGGCGGTTCTGGATCGACTCTCCGGCCGTGTCGACCTACAAGAGAGGCGGCAAGCGCCGCACGTCAGCGTGAGAGCTTGTCCAACGCTGCCTTGAACTTCCGCTCCAGCTCCGGATCCACCTCGAACACCAGCGGCACGGTCATGTTGATCTGCTCACCGGCGGTCAGCCGTTCGACCAGCGTGTCCGCCACCAGGCGCAGGTCCTGCGCCACCGCGTGCATCGCCCGTAGCTGCTGGTCAGCGAACTGCGCCTGAATCCGGGCCGCGACCCGTGCGGGGTCCTGCGCGTAGCTGGTCCCGTGGATCCCCCGCGCCCACTCGAGGATCTCGTCGAACGTCCGCACGAACAGCTCGCCCAGATGCACGATCCGGTCGGGGTCGCCCGGCACGCCCGGCTGGCCGAACGCGGCCTCCTGGGTGTCCGCCGTGAAGACCGTGTCGACCGCGACCTTGATGATCTCGCTCAGCATCACGTTGCGGTCCCGGATCAGGGTGATCCCGTTGCCGTGCTCGACGGCCCCGTTGCGCGGCGCGTACCGGAGGAAGTGCTCCCAGTACTTCGACTCCAGCTCGGCAAGCCCTTGCGACACAACGGTCACGTAGAGCAGGTACTCCCAGCCGCGCGGCTTCTCCCGCACGAGCGCGGCCACTGACTGGGGTGTGATCGGCGTAGTGGCCGTGAAGTCCGCACGGTGTTGCGCGAGCTTCTGCACGACGGCCTGTGCGATCACGTCCGGTTCGTGAACGCGCAGGTCCAGATAGCCGATGGTCGACGGAAGACCAGGTATCTCGGTGTCGTCGATGCGGATCGGCAGCACGTACTCGGTGTGCTGCTCCAACGCGCGTGCGAGTGCAGCGCGCCGTTGGAGCCGTGCCCACTTGTCCACGTAGTGCTGTGAGCCGAAGAGGAGGACGTACCTCGCGCGTCGGCTGTACGCCTGAGAGAAGTACTCCACCAGGTCGAGGCCCCACATCTCGACCTGGCGTTCCTTGTCGTAGAAGACCTCGACGTCCAGGTCCTTCAGGCGTTGGACGATCGGGAACACCAACGCCTGGTCCTCTTCGGCGCAGGACAGGGCGACGTCGAACTCGTACTCGGCCACCCCGCCATTCTTACGGCCTGACGGTCCTGCGGTACCAGGCGCGCCGGTAGTCGACCGGCAATGCCAGGCGGGTGATCAGGTTGGTCAGCAACGCGCCGATGATCAACCACAGCGCCGCGGCCAGGCCCTCGTTGAACAGGACCGCCACGGACTGGTTGTCCGGCGTGAAGAGACCGTCCAGGCCGAGGGTGATCCCGCTCGCCCAGCCAGCGATGAACTGGAAGAACCCGTTGCCGGCGTTCGCGCCTGCGACCACCAGGAAGATGTGCACCAACAGCACGATGGCGAACGTCCAGCACACGATGTCGATCACCGCGCAGACGGTCCGCACCGTCCGCACCTTGCTGTAGTCGTCGCGTTCGACGACACGCTCCTCCGCGACCGGCTCGTTCACGCGCTCGTTCACGCGCGGCATGTGCTCGGTGGGCCGGCGCAGCTCCGCATCACGTGGGTCCGTCATGGTGACGGCGTACCCGCCGCGGTACCAGGTCGAAACCCGTTCTCCCAGCGGATACCCAGAAGTTGCCCATCCCGCTCGGGCAGCGTCCGCCCCACGCACTTGATGGCAAGGGGAGGAACATTCGATGCGAAAGGCACTCCTGGTGGCCGCCGGGCTCGCCGGCGCGCTGCTGATCCCGGTGGCGCCCGCTCACGCGGCGCTGACCTGCAACGGGTTGACGGTGACCAGATCCGGTGACGACAACAACAACTCGATCATCGGGACCGAGGGCAACGACGTCATCTTCGCTGGTGGGGGCAACGACACCGTCCTGGGGCTGGGTGGCAACGACACCGTGTGCCTCGGCGCGGGGAACGACCGCTTCGAGGGTGGCGCCGGCAACGACACGATGGTCTCCGACGTGGCCGCGGACGGCGCGGACACGTTCATCGGGAGCCCCAACAATCCGTTCAACGGTGTCGACACCGCCCTCTACAGCGGCAGGACCACGCCGGTCACCGTCACCCTCGACGGCAACGCCAACGACGGCGCGGCGAACGAGCGCGACAACATCGCCTCCGACGTCACGCGGGTCGTGGGCGGCTCGGGCAACGACGTGATCGACCTGAGCGCGGGCCTCGGCCAGACGACCGTGGACGGCGGCCCTGGCAACGACACGCTCGCCGCGAACACCAACCTCGCGGGCGGCGCCGGAGACGACACCCTCAGACTGGTCGTCGGCGGCAGCGGGTCGTTGTTCGGCGGCGATGGCAACGACCGGGTCTTCGGCGGCCCGTTCAGCGACAACATCAGCGGTGGCAACGGCAATGATCGGTTGTCCGGCGGCGACGGCAACGACGCGCTCTTCGGCGGCGAGGGCGACGACCTCATCACCGGTGAGGCGGGCCCTGACTTCCTCTTCGGTGAGGCGGGGAACGACGAGCTGATCGGCGGGCTCGGCAACGACGGCGCGATCGGTGGGGACGGCAACGACAGCTCCGGCGCACTGGTCTCCCTCGACGGTGCCGACACCTTCGACGGTGGCGCGGGCATCGACACGGCGAACTACAGCGCACGCCAGTTCGGTGCCGGCCGGACGATGACGGTGAGCCTGGACAGCGTCGCCAACGACGGCGAACCGGGTGAGGGCGACAACAACCGGACCGACGTCGAGAACGTCAACGGCGCGATCGGGCCGAACGTCATCACCGGCAACAGCAGCGCGAACGTGCTGCGTGGAGGGCAGTCGGCGGACGTCATCCGGGCTGTCGACGGGATCTCCGGCAACGACACGGTCATCGGCGGATTCGGCGGCGACGTCTGCTTCGTCGACCTCGCTGACATCGAGGACTGCGAGTTCTGACGTATCGCGGCACGGCGCGGCGGGTCTTCACTGGGTGTTCTCCAAACCCAGTGGAGGTCCGCCGTGCCCGTCGAGTTCAGAATCCTCGGACCGCTGGAGGTGCTGTCCGACGGCCTGCCGGTCGCGTTGGGCGGGCCGCAGCAACGGGGACTGCTCGCGTTGCTGCTGCTCGACGCGAACCGGGTGGTGTCGAGGGACCGGCTGGTGACAGACCTGTGGGGAGACGCGCCACCGGCCAACGCGCGGGGTCTGCTGCACGGCTGCGTCGCAGGGCTGCGGCGGGTGTTGCCCGCCGGTCGGCTGGTGACCCGATCGCCCGGCTACCTGCTGCGGGTCGGCGCGGGTGAGCTGGACGCCGACCGGTTCGAGGAACTCACCGACGACGACTCGCCGCGGACGGCGCTCGAACTGTGGCGCGGACCCGCGTTGCACGACATCGCCCTCGACTCCTGCCGGCCGGCCGCGGTCAGGCTCGACGAACGGCGGCTCGCGGTGCTGGAACGCCGCGTCGACCTCGATCTGCGGCTCGGGCGGTTCGCCGATCTCGCCGCCGAACTCACCGTGCTGGTGCGGGAACACCCGTTGCGCGAACGGTTGTGGGCGCAGCTGATGCTCGCGCTGTACGGCGCGGGCAGGCAGAGCGAAGCGCTCGCCGCGTTCCGGCGGCTGCGGGCCACGCTGGTCGAAGAACTCGGGATCGAACCGAGCTCCGTGCCGCGGCAGGTGGAACAGGCCGTGCTCGCGGGCGGCGACGCGCTCGGTGCCTACTGGGGCCGGTCTGCCGATCCCGTACCGGAGGCCACGGCTCCCGCGCAGCTGCCCGCGGCGATCTCGGCGTTCACCGGACGGGCGGGCGATCTGGACCGGCTCGACGCACTTCTCGGTGGCACAACGGAATCGATGGCCATCGCGGTGATCGCCGGAGTGCCGGGAGTCGGCAAGACCACGCTCGCCGTGCATTGGGCGCACCGCGTGCGCGACCGGTTCGGCGGCGGCCAGCTGTACGTGAACCTGCGTGGCCACGCGCCGGCTTCACCGATGTCGCCGATCGAGGCGTTGTCCGGGTTCCTGTCGGCGTTGGGAGTGCCGGCCGGGCAGATTCCACTGGACCTCGATCGCGCCGCCGATCTCTACCGGACCCTGCTCGCCGACCGGCGGATGCTGGTGCTGCTCGACGACGCGCGCGACGTCGAGCAGGTACGTCCGCTGCTTCCCGGCGGTCCAGCCGCCGCGGTGGTCGTGACCAGCAGATACGGCCTCGGTGGCCTGATCGCCCGCGACGGAGCGGCCCACCTCCCCCTCGGTCTGCTCACCCCGCAGGAGGCGCACGCGTTGCTCGTCAGGACGTTGGGCGTCGCGCGCGCCCAGGCCGACCCCGACGCGACGGCGGAGCTCGCCCGGCTGTGCGGGTTCCTGCCGCTCGCACTGCGGATCGCGGCAGCCAACCTGACCCTGCGTCCCGAACGGACGGTCTCGGACCACGTCGCCGAACTCGCGGCGGACGACCGGCTCGACCTGCTCTCGGTCGTCGGCGACGACGAGACGGCCGTGCGGGTCGCGTTCGACCACTCCTTCGCCGCCCTGCCCGCGGCGGCCGCCAGGTTGTTCCGGCTGCTCGGCCTCGTCCCTGGACCTGACTTCGGCGTCTCGGCCGCGACCGCGTTGATCGGCTCCGACGCCGGACCGGTGCTGGCCCTGCTCGCCGACGCGCACCTGCTGCTCCGACCGGCGCCTGGCCGCTACGCGTTCCACGACCTGCTCCGGCTGTACGCGGCCGAGCGGGAGGAGAACGACGCGGAGCGGTCGGAGGCCACCGGCCGGCTGCTCGACTGGTACCTCGCAGGCGTCGAGGCAGGCGCCAGAACTCTCTTCCCGCAACGCGTCCGGCTGCCGATTCCGGTTGCGGCAGAAGGCTTTGGCGCTTCGGCGGAAGCACTGGCGTGGCTCGACGCCGAGCTGCCGAACCTCGTCGCCGCCGCCCGGCTCGCAGCCGAACAGGGACCGGCGCGGGCCGCCTGGCTGCTGGCCGACTCGCTGCGCGGCTACTGCTGGCTGCGGATGTGCACGGTCGAATGGCTGGCGATCGCCACGGCAGGACTCACCGCCGCCACCTCCGCCGGTGATCTGGCCGGCCTGGCCGCGGCGGAACTCAGCCTCGCTGACCTGAACCGCCTGCACGGCCGCTACCGGGTGGCCATCGAGCACTACACCAGAGCTGTCGAGCAGGCGCGGTCCGGAGGATGGCTCGACGGAGCGAACATCGCGCTGAGCAACCTCGGCACCGCGTACTTCTGGCTGGGCGAACTGCCTGCGGCCGCCGAGCACTACCGGCAGAGCCTCGACGTGGCGATCCGGACCGGACGCCTGGTGGGAGAGGCGAACGCACTCGGCAACCTCGGCCTCGTCCACGAGCTGCAGGGCGAGCTCGAACGCGCCGTCGAGCACCACACGCGCGCGCTCGAGCTGCACCGCCGGCTTGGATCCCGCACCAACGAGGCGGTGAACCTCGCGAACCTCGGCGAGACCTACCACCTGCTCGGCCGGTTCGACACCGCGCACGACCACGTAGCCCTGGCGTTGGCGCTGCATCGCGAGATCGGCGACCGCGGCGCGGAGGCCGAGTCCTTGCGCGTCCTCGCCGAGATCTGGCTGGACCAGGGCGAACACGACCGCGCGCTGGACCGCGCCGTCGAGGCGGCAGCGCTGGCCGCCGAGACCGGCCACCTTCCAGTGCGGACCAACGCGCTCAACACCCTCGGCGGGGTACGGCTGCGCCTCGGTCAGGCCGCCGCCGCACGCGCCGACCACGAGCACGCGCTGCGGCTCGCACGTGACGCGAACACCGGCTATGCCGAGGTCGTCGCCCTCACCGGCCTCGCCGCCTGCCACCTCAGGCTCGGCGGGCACGACCACGCCCGGATCCTGGCCGAACACGCACTCGCCGAGGCCGACCGGGTCGGCTTCCGCATCGTCGCGGCCGATGCGCTCACCGTGCTGCTCGACATCCACCTCACCAACGGCGACCTGCCCCAGGCCCTCGCCTGTGGCGAACGAGCGCTCGCGTTGCACCGGTCCACCGGCCACCGCCGAGGTGAGGCGCGCACCGCGCTGCTGCTCGATCGAGCACGCCTGGCCGACGCCCGCGTCCAGCTCGGGTAGGCAGGTCGAAACCGGTTTGGGCAGGTGGGGGAGAATCAGCGTCGTGAGCGAGCACATCCTTGACGAACTTTCCTGGCGCGGCCTGATCGCGACGTCCACCGACCTCGACGCACTCCGGAAGGACCTGGACGCCGGCCCGCTCACGCTCTATTGCGGTTTCGACCCGACGGCGCCGTCGTTGCACGCCGGCAACCTGGTCCCGCTGTTGATGCTCAAGCGCTTCCAGATGGCGGGGCACCGGCCGATCGTCCTGGCGGGCGGCGCGACGGGCATGATCGGCGACCCGCGCGACACCGGTGAGCGCACGCTGAACTCGCTGGACACCGTCGCCGAGTGGGCCGACCGGATCCGCGGCCAGCTGGAGCGGTTCGTCGACTTCGACTCGTCGCCCACGGGCGCGGTCGTCGAGAACAACCTGAACTGGACCGGCCAGATCAGCGCGCTGGAGTTCCTGCGTGACGTCGGCAAGCACTTCTCGATCAACGTCATGCTGTCGCGGGAGACGGTGAAGCGCCGCCTCGAGGGCGATGGCATGTCGTACACCGAGTTCAGCTACCTGCTGCTGCAGTCGAACGACTACCTGGAGCTGCACCGCAAGTACGGCACCGCGCTGCAGATCGGCGGCTCGGACCAGTGGGGCAACATCGTCGGCGGGGTGGACCTGATCCGCCGCGTCGAGGGCAAGCACGTGCACGCGCTGACCGCGCCGCTGGTCACCGACGCCGAGGGCAGGAAGTTCGGCAAGTCCACCGGTGGCGGCAACGTGTGGCTCGACCCGGAGCTGACGTCGCCGTACGCCTGGTACCAGTACTTCGTGAACGTCGGTGACGCCGACGTCCTCCGCTACCTGCGCCTGTTCACGTTCCTCACGCGTGAGGAACTGGACCAGCTGGAGAAGGAGACCGCGGAGAAGCCGCACCTGCGTTCCGCGCAGAAGCGTCTCGCGCAGGAGTTCACCGACCTGGTGCACGGGGAGCGCGCGACGCAGCAGGTCATCCTGGCGTCATCGGCGCTGTTCGGCCGCGGCGAGCTGCGTGACCTCGACGCTTCCGTGCTGGAAGCGGCACTGGCCGAAGCGCCCAAGGGACAGGTGCGGCTTGCCGACGAGCCCACGATCGTCGACCTGCTGATCGCGTCGGGCCTGGCCGAGAGCCGGGGTGCCGCACGGCGGACGGTGAACGAGGGCGGGGCCTACGTGAACAACGCGAAGGTGACCGACGAGGAGTGGAAGCCGGCCGTCTCGGACCTGCTGCACGGCAAGTGGCTGGTGCTCCGACGCGGCAAGCGCAACAACGCAGGCGTGCAGGTAGAGCTCTGACCTGCACGTTCGGTGCCTCGGAGGCCGTCGATCCCACTGCGGATCGGCGGCCTCCGATCTTTCTCGGTGTGACGGCGGCCACAGTGTGCACGGCTATGGCGCTGCGATAGCTTGTTCGTGGGTCCTGTACGGGGCTGCTGACCTGCGATTTCTTAATCGCAGGTGGCTGGGTTGCCCCCGATTTGACCCTGAGTTGGCGTGCGTGTAACTTTCTCTCTGTCAGCGCGGAACGGGCCGGGAACACCGGAACGGAGTGCGGCGGGGGTCACGAACCAAGCTTCCACGGACTGTGGTAGAGTGGGTGACCGCGAAACGATGAAGACCCAGCCGGTAGCTCTTCTGAGCTCAGAGGCCAAGGGCGTCGAAGTTTCAAACACAAGCTTATGTACGACACAGCCTCGGATCGGGTCGCCATGCGGCGGGTCGTGATGATGA
>NZ_JAXAVW010000035.1:0-123143 GCF_033949945.1 Lentzea miocenica | reverse complement strand
GGGCGCCTCGGCTTCGCCATTGGGTCGCCTCGCCTGCGGCTTCGGGCTTGAGTGCTGGTCTTTGGCTGCCGTCGTGAGTTTCCGATCTTGTCGGTGTCGCCTTGTACCTTGGGACGCGGGGGATTCGATTCGAGGGGGTACCCCTGCGTCAGCGTGCGTAGTGGGCCAGTAGCTCTGCCAGTTCGTTGGGCTTGCTCAGTTGTGCGCAGTGGCCCGCTGCCAGTTCTACCGGTTCCACTCCTGGTAGGCGGTCGGCCACCACTCCTCGCATGAACTCCGGTGTGAAGAACCTGTCCTCGGTGCACAGGATGAAGTGCGTCGGCACGTCGGGCATGGCGGTTAGTGGCCAGGGCTTGGCCATGGCGGTCTCCGATACGCCGCGTTCCCGCTTCTGTGACTCTTCGGCCAGGTCTGCTGGGACGTCGTGCCAGAACTGGTCTTCCAGGCCGCTGTCCGTGTAGCCCGCGTTCTCCCACCAGGCGCCTGGCGTTTCGCCTGGTTTGGGGAGCATCGCGGTTACCAGGACCAGTGCTGAGGCGTTGACTTGTTGGGCTACCAAGGGAGCGGTGAAGCCGCCGAACGAGTGGCCCACTACCACTACGTCCGAAGTGGACGGGAGGGCGTTCACCACTGTGGACGCCCAGTCCGTCAGGTCCTTCGACTCGTCTTCGGTGGGGAGGTCTGGGGCGATTGTGGTGTGGCCCTTGGCTTCTAGAGCTGCCGCTACCAGGTGCCACGACCAGCCCACGTCGCCTGCTCCGTGCACAATCGCGAAGGTTGTCACCCGCGCAGCCTATTCGCGGCGTTCGATCGGCAGGCGGGAACGGGTGAAGAGGGCCGCGCCCAGCATTGCCACCGCTGGGATTACCAGCAGGGGGACCAGGATGTTCTGCCAGGGGACTGTCAGCGGGTTCAGGGGTGGTTGGGGCCATTGGCTGGCGTAGCCGACGTTCAGGGCTGCCAGCAGGGCCAGGGCTGAGCCGACGCCTGCTGCTGTGCCCAGGAGGCCGCCTGTGCCTGCGATTACTCCTGCTTGGCTCAGTGACAGGAGTTTGCGGAGGGTCGGGGTGGCGCCCACTGCGGCGAGGGTGGTGAGGTCGCGGCGGCCGTCGGCTGCTGCCAGGCCGGTGGCCAGGGCGGCTGCCGCCAGCGTGATGATGCCTGCTACCAGGGCGAGGATGCTCAGGGAGCGTTGTACTTCGGATTCGGTTGGGCGGTCTACGTTCACCTCGTACTGGCCGCCGCTCAGGGCTGCGGTCAGGGCGTCTTCCTCGGCTTGGGTGGGCATGCGCGTTGTGGTGGCGAAGATGGTGAAGGCGGCCACCTCGTAGCCGAGGGTTCGGGCGGTTTCCTCGGTCATCATGGCCAGTGGGGCCGAGTTTTGACCTACGGCGTGGGCTGGGGCAGGTGTTGTGGTGGCTTGCACGCCGGTGGCGATGAGGAGTTGGCCGTTGGCGACCAGGTTGGGGTCGTTGACGACCACCTTGCCTTCGCGCAGGGCGGCCTGGGTGGGGGCGATGTCCTGTGGTGGCAGGTTGAAGAGGGTGGCGGCGGCGTCCGGGGTGGCCACTACCAGAAAGCCTTTCGGGGTGGTGATGGTGCCGAAGTAGCGGTGGGGGCGGCCCGTGTTGTCGCAGCGGCGGTCTTGGAGGGCCGCTTGTTCTTCGGACTTGGTGGGTTCGCGGTTGATCACGTCCAGGGAGTACGGGCACTCGCGGTCTTGTGGCGGGCGGACGTGGGCGAAGCACGGGCCGCCGTCGCACGAGAGGAGTTTGATCTCGTGGGCTTCGGCTACCGGCATGGTGTTGCGGATGGCGGTGGTCACCGAAGGCGGGATCGAGGTGTCGGCCTTGGCCAGGTCGTTCAGGCGGTGGACGTTCACGTCTCCCATGGTGCCCGCGAGCTGGGTTTCTTCTTGTGCTGCTTGGGAGGTCAGCATCACGCTGACGGCCACCGCGCCGATCACGGCTGTCATCACGGCCGAGATGGCCGGGGCGGCGGCGGTGCGGTTGCGGGAGGCGTCGCGCAGGGCGATGCGGAGGGCCACCGGGAGCCAGCGGCCGGCTTTCGCCAGCAGGCCGAGTAGCGCTGGGGTGCAGAGGATCAGGCCGATCTCGGTGAGGATCAGGGCGATGAGGATGCCGGCGATCTCCATCCGGATCGCGGTGAAGACGCCGGTTGCGACGCCTGCCGCGATGAGGATCAGGCCGAGGGCCAGCCAGCGGCGGCGGGAGCGGGTGATGCCGCGGCGGCCGGCCAGGGCGGTCACCACGTCCTGGCGGGAGGAGATCCATGCTGGTACTAGGGCTGCCAGCAGGCCGGTGACGACGGCGAGCAGGGCCAGGGCCAGCAGGGCGGTGGGGTAGAAGCGTTGGGCGCCATAGCGTTCTTCGATGGCGGTCTCGATCAGCGGGCGGCACAGGATGGCGGTGAGCGTGCCGAGTGCCACGCCTCCCAGGGCGGAAAGAGCGCCGAGGACCACGCCGTCGGCCAGGACTATGCGGCGGACGTGGGACGGGGCGCCGCCCACCGCGGCCACGAGGGCCAGGTCGCGTTTGCGGCGGCGGGCTCCTACGGCCAGGGCGGAGCCTGCCAGCAGGGCCATTTCCAGCACGGCCAGGCCCGCGATGAGCATCAGGAACTCGGTGCGCAGTTGGTTGCCGCGGTCGAGTTGGGGGTAGTGCTCGGTGGCGGGTGGCGGGTCGCGCAGGACGGTGCGGGACATCGCGACGATGCCGAGTTTGTTGAGCTCCTTGACCTTCGCCCAGGTGAGCGGAGTGGTCACGAGCCACATCTGGCCGGCGTTGGCGAACGTGCCCGGCAGGGCGACGACCGTGGTGCTCTCCAGGGCGCCGGGTTCTTCGACGAGGCCTACGACGGTGAGGGTGCGCCCGTCCTCGGTGGTGATCGTGCCGCCGATCTTGGCTCCGGTGCGGTCCATCGCCTTGCGGGACAACGCTACTTCGGTGGTGCTGGTGGCCGCGCGGCCCTCCAGGACGGTGACGGTGCCCTGGGTCAGCGGGTTGGTGAGGTCGAGCATGCGGGCTTCGGCGCGGCCCAGGCCCGCGGTGGTGCGGATGGTGATGCCGGTGCGCTGGACGGACAGCAGCTGGGAGCCGGGCAGGAGGGCTTGCAGGCGTTCCTGTGACGGTTCTGGGCCCTCGCCCTTGCCGGCCGGGACACCGAGGAGCTGGTCGGGTTGCTGGACGACCGGGGCGTTGCTGGGCCATCTGACCAGCGCCTCGGCGGTGCCCATGTGGCGGGAGGCGTCCTCGTCGGGGGTCAGTTCGGTCGAGTCGTAGACGATTGCCGCGAACGACAGCGCGGCCACCGGGATCAGGATCAGGGCTACGACGAGGGCGGAGCGGCCGCGGGACCTGCGGGCCTCGCGCCAGGCGATGCGCAGTGCCGCGCGCCATCCGGTCACGGGGTGCTCAGCAGTTCTTCTGGCTGGTCGCGGGTCGAGACGTCGACGACCACGCCGTCGCGCAGGAAGATCACGCGGTCGGCCCAGGCGGCGTGACGGGCGTCGTGCGTGACGAGGACGGCGGCGGCCCCGGCGTCCACTTTGGACCGCAGGAGGCGCAGGACGGTCTCGCCGGTGCGGGAGTCGAGGGCGCCGGTCGGTTCGTCGGCGAGGACCAGGCGGCGTTCGCCGATCAGGGCGCGGGCGATGGCGACGCGTTGCTGCTGGCCGCCGGACATCTCGTCGGGGAAGCGGTCCGCGTAGCCGTCGAGGTCCACTTCGGACAGTGCCTGCTCGGCCAGCCGGCGCGATTTGCGGACGCCGTCGAGGTCGAGGGGGAGTGCGACGTTCTCGGCGGCGGTGAGGCTCGCGATGAGGTTGAGGTCCTGGAAGACGTAGCCGATGCGCTTGCGGCGCCAGGCGGCGAGTTGCTTGCGGGACAGGGACTGCAGGCTGGTGCCGTCGACCAGGACCTGGCCGCTGGTCGGGCTGTCGAGGCCGCCGGCGAGGTTCAGCAGCGTCGACTTGCCGGAGCCGGACGGGCCCATCACGGCGACGAGCTCGCCGGGGTCGACGGTGAGCGCGACGCCGTTGAGGGCGTTGACCGCGGTCTCTCCGGCGCCGTGGACACGGTGCACGTCGCGCAGTTCGAGGACGGTCATCGCGGCACCTCGACATCGGTCGTCTCGGGGACGGCCTTGGGTTCGTAGCGCAGCAGGCTCGCCTCGCAGTGGTCGAGCCAGCGCAGTTCGGCCTCGGCCTGGAAGATCATCGCGTCGAGCACGAGCAGCCACGGCAGGTCGCCGGGCTGGGTCTTGAGCCTCGTGTACTCCTGCAACGTGCGCATCGTGGCCGTGCGCTGGGTCATCACGACCTTGGCGACGTCGACGCCCGGTGTGGTGATGGCGAGGGCGAGCTTGATCGCCACCTCGTCGCGCGGCCGGTCGCCGCGCCGCACCGGCGACGCGAACCACTTCTTGAGCTCGGTGCGGCCCTGCGCGGTGATCTCGTAGGGGCGCTGCCCCTCGTTCTCGGGCAGCGCCTCGACCAAATCGTCACGCTCCAGGCGTGCCAACGTCGTGTAGACCTGCCCGATGTTCAACGGCCACGTGCCGCCGGTGGCTGAATCGAACGCCGCCCGCAGCTGGTAGCCGTACATGGGCCCGCGCTCCAGCAGAGCGAGCAGACCGTGTTTGACCGACATACCTACCGAGTATGCATACTGAGTATGTTCCTGGCAAACGGTGACGGCGAAACATGCGTGCGAGCAGGCCGGACATCGGGAACCCTGGACGGTGCCGGAGACGTCCGGCTGAAGTGGTTTGGGGGACGACGTGGTCGACGCCGCACGGGGTCGAGCTGGAGGGCTGAGCCTGCTGGGAGCATCGGGCGGCCCAGCGGTACCGCGGGCGCTGGTGCCGCCCGCGGAGATCCGGGACTACGAGACGGCGGACGGGGCGTCCTGGCTGCGCTGCCGGGTGCTGGCATTCGTCACGACGAGCAGCTACGACGACGTCTGGCAGGCCAAGCGCCGCGCCGATCTCGAACTCGTCGCGATCGAGGACGGCATCGTGGTCGGCGCGCTGGACGTGTCGGTGCCGGGGCCAGAGGCGTCCATCGGCACCGTCTTCGTGCACCCGGACCGCCAGGGCCGGGGGATCGCTACGGCGTTGCTGGGCGAAGCGCTGCGCCGGTTGGAACGGTGCCGAGTGCGCGCGCTCGATGCGTGGACTCGTGAGGACGAACAGGCGTTGGGCTGGTTCGCGCGCAACGACTTCCTGGAAACGACACGCTATCTGCACGTGTACGCCTCACCGGACGAAGTGGGCACAGTGCTGAACGCCAAATACGGCCTGACGCCGGTCGGAGCGTTCCTGCACGCCAGAATCGAGCGGGAAACCGAGCTGCGCCAACGGTTCGAGCGCGTCCACGTGTGCCGGCGGCTGGTCCGCGTGCTCGGTTAGACGCGCAGGCCGGTAAGCCGCGGGATGGTGGCGGAGCGCCCGGCGAGCAGCATCACCAGGGCCTCGATCGGGCCGCTGACCTCGGTGCCCTCGCCCGCGGACCAGTCGGCGTCGGTGGCGACGAGCCGATGTCCGGCCAGCCGGCGGCGCGCGTGGAACGGGAAGCCGATCCGCCAGAGGTCGTCCGCGGCGACGACGGCGGCGTCGATCGGCATGTGGCGTTCGATGCCGAGCGGCAGGGCGATGTCCTGCGAGTGGACCATGATGTCCATCAGCGCGTTCTTGAGCGACTGGCCGGGCGCGAGCTTGTGGTACCCGACGGCGCCGCGCAGTTCCGCGACGAGCTCGGCGGTCGGTCTGCGGGCCTCCTCGCGCGCGGTCCGGTCGACCATGCGGTTGAAGCTGCCGCGGGCTTTGACGAACTCCTTGAACGCCGTACCCATGCTGACGCGGCGGGCCATCGAGATGTGGGCGGCGACCTCGCGCACCGTCCAGCCCTCGCACAGCGACGGGTAGGTCCACTCCACGTCCGAGAGCCCGGCGAGCAGATCCGCGGTCGCCGCGCGCTCGGTGTCGATCGTCTGCCAAATCTGGGTGTCGTCCATGGCCGTCCTCCTCTTATTTTAGTTCGAGAGACTGACTACTTTAATCAGAGGATCTGACTAAAACAAGGGGCGCGAGAGTGAACATCGGTCTGCTGCTCTTCATTCCGAACCGCTACGTGGAGAACCGCATGCTGGCCGCCGTCGTCAACGCGGGCTTCGAGGTGACGCAGGCGCAGGCGCGGGTGCTCATGCGTGTCGGCCCGCAGGGTTCGCGGCTCACCGAGCTCGCGGAGGCGGCCCAGGTGACGAAGCAGACCGCCGGGTTTCTGGTGGACCAGCTGGAGCAGGCCGGCTACCTGGAACGGGTCCCCGACCCGTCCGACGGCAGGGCGCGGCTGGTGCGCGTGACGCGGAAGGCGATGGCCGCGGTGCCCATCGCGAACGAGGAGATGGCCAGGATGGAGGAGGAATGGGAACAGCACATCGGCAAGCGCCGCATGACGCAGCTGCGCGAGGCGCTGGAGATGCTCGGCGAGATCACCGATCCCTACCGCTGACCCGCGTGGTCCCGGTGGACTTCCGGCCGGTCGCCGTGACGACGGCGGCGGTCTACCGGGTGGTGTCCGCGCGCTCGTCGGTGTTCGTGAAGGTCCTGCGCCGGCCGGACCTCCCGGCGGAGCTGGCCGACGTGGTCGGCGACTTCCCGTGGCGCGACGAAGCGGAGTTCCTGTTGTCGGACTTCGCGCTGCCGCCCGGTTTCCGGCGGCCGCGGGTGGTGCGGGTGGACGACCTCGGCGACCGGATCGCGCTGTGGCTCGAGGACGTGCGCTGCGCGGACGTGGAGTGGGACCCGCCGCGGTTCCGGCGGGCCGCGCTGGGGCTCGGCCGGTGGGCCGGGCGCAGGTTCGGTGGCGCGCCGGGCAGGGCGTTGCGGGTGCTGTACGAGGGACGGCTGGTCAGAGACGCCTTCCTGCGTCCGGACTGCTCGCGGCTGGCCGACCGGACACCGGACCTGTTGGCGAGGCTCGAAGCCTTGCCGCAGGCGATCGGGCACAACGACGCGTGCCCGCAGAACCTGCTGGTCCCCGCCGACGACCCGGAGTCGTTCGTGGTGATCGACGTGACCTGGCAGTGCCCGTCGCCGGTGGGCACCGACCTGGCGCAGCTCCTCGTCGGGCTGGCGCAGGCGGGGCGGATGGCGGTCGACGACCTGCCCCCGATCCGGGAGCAGATCATCGACGCCTATCTGGAAGGGCTCCGTCTCGAACACCGCTCGGTGTCACGGGAGGAGGTCGTACTGGGTTGCGACGGAACGCTGGCGTTGCGCAGCGCGTTCCACTCGGAGTCCGAACTGGCCGAGTACCTGGTCGAACTCGGGATGGCGTGTTAGTCGCGGATGTCGTTCCTGATCCGGTTGACGCCGCCGACGAGATTCGGCCCACGCCGGTGCGGCGCTCGCCGGCAGTTGTCCGAGGCCCAGACCTATGACCGCCAAGCTCGCCGCGGCTGCTTTCACCCTCTGATCGCCATGTCATCCCCTTCAGCACGGTTGTGCGCCAAGGGGATGACACGCGTCAGTGATCCAGCTCGTTGCCTCAGGAAGCGAGCAGCTCCGACACCCTCGTGCGCACCTCGGGCGAGTCGAGGCCGCGGACCATCACGGTGGTGCGGCGGCGCAGCACGTCGTCCACTTCGGACGCCCACTCGGTGCGGCGGGCGTGCTCGACCTGCGCCCAGATGTCCGGGCCGTCCGGGTGGACGCGCTCCAGCAGCGCCGGGTTGTCCAGGCCGAGGGCGACGACCTCGTGCGACGTCGTGCCGTAGTGCGTGGCCAGGTGACGCACCACGTCGTCGGGCAGGGCGCTCCAGGCGTGACCGAGCACGGAACCCACGGTGTCGGGCTGGGCGGAGCCGGGCAGCGCGACGCCGTCCAGCGGGCCGTCGAACGTGCGGCCGAGCTCGGAGTTCACCCGCGCCAGGACGGTGGCGCCGATCTTGCGGAACGTCGTCCACTTGCCACCGGCCACGCTGATCATGCCGCCGGAACCCGCGGTGATCACGGTCTCGCGTTTGGCGTGCGAGGTGTCGCCGGGGCCGCCGGGCAGCACTCGCAGGCCGGCGAACGTGTAGGCGAGGTTCTTCTTGTCGAGCCCGGTGACGGCGACGCCCGCCTCGGACATGATCTGGTCGACGTCAGCGTCGGTGCACGACACCGCGGCCGGGTCGCCCTCGTACGCCTCGTCAGTGGTGCCGAGGAGGAGGTGGCCCTCCCACGGGATCGCGAACGACACGCGCACGTCGTCAACGGGGATGGTCAGCGCGGCCTTCCACTCCGACGACGTCCGCATCACCAGGTGCGAGCCCTTCGACAGGCGGATCGACGGGTCCGCGGCGGGATCCTCCATGCGCCGCAGCACGTCGAGCCACGGGCCGGTCGCGTTGACGACGACTTTGGCGTTCACGCCGAACTCGCCCAGGGAGTCGCGCAGGTCGACGCCGGTCACCTTCGCGCCGGTCTTGCGCAGGCCCACGACCGAGATGTGGTTGAGCAGCACGGCGCCGGCCTCGGCGGCGGCGCGCGCGGCGGTGATCGCCACGCGGCTGTCGTTCATCTGGTGGTCGTAGTACATCGCGGCACCGCGCAGACCGTCGGCGCGCAGGTCAGGCACCCACTCCACAGCCCTGCGCGCCGACAGCACCTTCCCCATGCCGTCGCCGAAGCCCGACAGCGCGGAGTACAACGTGACGCCCGCGCCCAGCACGAACCGGCTGTGCGGGCCGCCCTTGTAGACGGGGACGAGGAACGGCAGCGGGCGCACCAGGTGCGGAGCGAGGTGGTCGCCCAGCGCGCGGCGTTCCTTGTGGTTCTCGTGCACCATCGGCACGGCAGACGGGCCCATCGCGAGGTAGCGCAGGCCGCCGTGGACCAGCTTCGACGACGCGGACGAGGTGGCGCCCGCGAAGTCACCGCTCTCCACCAGTGCGACCCGCAGCCCCGACCGCGCCGCGGCCCACGTGGTCGCGATGCCCAGGATGCCGCCGCCGATCACGACGACGTCGAACTCGCCGTGCTGAAGCTCTTCACGGGCGCGTGCCCGCTGGTTCAGGTCAGTCATCGTCCTCGTCCATCCACCCGACGGTCCGCTCGACCGCCTTCTTCCACTTCCGGTAGCCGCGTGCTCGCGCCGCCGGTTCCATCGACGGCTCCCATTCGGCCGCCTTGTGCCAGTTCGCTTTCAGGGCGTCGGTGTCCGGCCAGTAGCCCACCGCCAGACCGGCCGCGTACGCCGCGCCGAGGCACGTCGTCTCCGCGACGATCGGGCGCACCACCGGCACGTCCAGGACGTCCGAGAGGAACTGCATGAGCAGGTTGTTCGCCGTCATACCGCCGTCGACCCGCAACGTCGTGAGGTCCACACCGGAGTCGGCGTTCATCGCGTCCACGACCTCGCGGGTCTGCCACGCCGAGGCCTCCAGCACGGCCCGTGCGAGGTGTCCGCGCGAGATGTAGCCCGTCAGTCCGGCGATCACGCCACGCGCGTCACTTCGCCAGTGCGGTGCGAAGAGTCCGGAGAACGCGGGCACGAAGTACGCACCGCCGTTGTCCTCCACGGTCCGTGCGAGCGTCTCGATCTCCGCGGCCGACGAGATCAGGCCGACCTTGTCGCGGAACCACTGCACCAGCGCGCCCGTCACCGCGACGGCGCCTTCCAGCGCGTACGCGGCGGGTTGGTCGCCGATCTTGTAGCCCACGGTGGTCAGCAGGCCGTTCTGCGAGTGCACGGGCTTGTCGCCCGTGTTGATCAGCAGGAACGCGCCCGTGCCGTACGTGCACTTGCCCTCGCCCGGTGCGAAGCAGGTCTGCCCGAACAGCGCGGCCTGCTGGTCACCCAGCGCCGACGCGACCGGGACGCCCTCGTGCGAGCCGTACACCTCGGAGGAGGACCGGATCTCGGGGAGCATCGCTCGGGGGACGTCCATCGCGGACACCAGCTCGGGGTCCCAGTCGAGGGTCTCCAGGTTCATCAGCATGGTGCGCGACGCGTTCGTCACGTCGGTGACGTGGCGGCCGGTCAGGTTCCAGATCAGCCAGGTGTCCATGGTGCCGAACAGGACCTCGCCGCGTTCGGCCCGCTCGCGCAGCCCGTCGACGTTGTCCAGCAGCCACCGGAGCTTCGGGCCGGAGAAGTAGGTCGCGAGGGGCAGGCCCGAGCGTTCGCGGAACCGGTCCTGGTCACCGAGCTGGTTGATCAACGCGTCGGTGCGCGTGTCCTGCCAGACGATCGCGTTGTGCACGGGCTCGCCGGTCGCTTTGTCCCACACGACCGTTGTCTCGCGCTGGTTCGTGATGCCGAACGCGGCGATGTCGGCGTAGGTCAGTGAGGCGTGTGCGAGGGCGTCGCGCACGACGGCCCGCACGTTCGCCCAGATCTCGGTCGCGTCGTGCTCCACCCAGCCCGGCTTGGGGAAGATCTGCCGGTGCTCGCGCTGTGCGACCGACACGATCCCGCCGGTCTGGTCGAACACGATGCACCGGGACGACGTCGTGCCCTGGTCGATCGCCGCGATGTAGCTCACCGTGCACACTCCTTTGTGCGGACCATTCGACAATGTCGAACGATTCCACACTACTACCAGGAGAGCCCGCCCAGCTCCCTCGAGACGCTGCGAGCTGCCTCACGTACGTAGGACACGAGTTCGAGCCGCGGCGGCTGATCGGGTGACTCGCACAGCCGCTCGACCGGCCCCGAGACGCCGACCGCGCCCACGACCACGCCGCGTTTGTCCCGGATCGGGGCGGCGACCGAAGCCTCGCCCTCCACGAGTTCGTGCAGGTCGTAGGCCCAGTCGCGGTCGCGGACCTCGTCCATCGCGGCCTGCAGCCCGTCGGCGTCGAGCGTGTGCCGGGTGAACCGCTGCAGGTCGCTGTCGGGCCACTCGCCGAACGCGACCAGCGCCTTGCCGAGAGCCGTCGCGTGCCACGGCAGGAGCGCGCCGGTGTCCAGCGTCTGCCGGCTGTTGTCCGGCCGGAACACGTGATGCACGACGAGCACGTGCTTGCCGTGCATCACCCCGATGCGCACCGCCTCACGTGCACGCATGGCCAACGTGTCCGACCAGTTCAACGCCTTGGCGCGCAGCTCGTTGCCGTCCAGGTAACTCGTGCCGATCTGGAACAACGCGGCGCCCAGCCGGTACTTGCCGCCCTCGACCTCCTGCTCGACGAAGCCGACCTCCTGCAGCGTCCGCAGAATGCCGTGCACCGTCGGTTTCGCCAGGTCGAGGGCACGGGCGATCTCGCCGACGCTCAGCTGGTGCGCGCCGCCGTGGGCGAGCAGCTTGAGCACCTCGGCCGCGCGCTGAATGGACTGAATAGGTCCGGGCACAACAGGCACTCTAGCTGCGAACGTTCGACAATGTCGAACAATCAAGCCTGGGCCTCGAAGTCCCGGAACGACTCGGAGCTGCGCGGGCCGGTCGCACCCTGGTACTTGCCGTCGTAGAGCTCGATCTCGCCCTCCGGCACCCAGAAGGTGACCTGGCCGATCCGCATGCCGGGGTAAACCACCAGGGGCTGCACCGCGTGGAACTGCAGCGTCCAGTTGTTGTGCGAACCGATGTCGATCAAGTCGGCCGTCATGTTCACGAACAGGCCGAGTCGTCCGAGTGAGGACTTCCCCCGGATGATGGGCACGTAGTGATCGCTGCCCATCCGCTCCACCGTGGATCCGAGGTAGACGCGATCCGGTGCCATTGTGAAGCCCGACTCGCCGATGGTGATCGTGTCGACCTTGTTGGGCAGCCGGGCGTCGAGTTCGAGGTCCTGGTAGACGAGCAGTTCGAAACCCAGCCGGAAGTCGTAGCTGTTCGGGTTGACCTGGTCTTCGTGGAACGGATCGATCTCGATCCTGCCCAGCCCCACCTGACGGGCGATCTCGCTGCCGGTAAGTATCACTGTGACCTCGTGAGCCGATGGGTGTTCAGGTCAAACTCGTCGGGAGAGCAGGCATCGGCGCCATGGCATCGCCGTACGCGCCACCGTACGCAGTCACGGTTCCTGAGGTTCGCCAGAAACTGACCTGGCCCAGCCGCATTCCGGCGTAGACGCGCAACGGCTGGACAACCGTGAGTTCAAGGGTCCACCGGTGGATCGCTCCCTGATGCCCGAGGTCGGCCGTGACCTGGACGAAGAGCCCGAGCCTGCCCATCGACGACCGGCCGATCAGGCTGGTCACGAAGGTGGTGCTGCCGATCACTTCGGCGGTGGTGGCGAGGTAGAGGCGTCCGGGTCGCAGCAGGTATCCCTCGTCGGGGATGCCAGTTGTCAGCCAGGGTGCGTTGGCTTTCGCGTCCAGAGTCTTCTGAGTGGTGAAGCGGATCTCCTCGCCGAGGGAGTAGTTGTAGCTGTTCGGGTTCAGCCGGCCCGCGTCGAACGGGGTGATCGTGATCTCTCCCGCCTCGACCGCCTTGGCGATGGCACTCCTGGTGAGAATCATGCCGGCATACCGTCCAGGAGGTCCCAGACCGCGGAGTCGAAAGCCTCCAGTGTCCCGTTGTTGTCGATGACCAGATCCGCGTCGGAAGCCCGGAATCCGGTCTCGGTGGTGTGGTTCGTCGCGCCCAGGGTCAGGTCGCCGCGCAGAACTCTCCGCCTCGCCGACGTCGCCGGATCCACGTCGATCATGACCAGTTGGAAGAGTTCCTGCCTGAGGTAGCCGAAGTCGGCGGGCCGGGCATCTGTGCACACGACGAGAGTTCTGCCCGTGTGTGGATGGCGCGAGCTGATTCTCTTCAGCTCCAGCAGGAAGTGCTCTTCCAGAACCGACGGGTTGATCTTGCGCAGGTGCGAGCCGAGGAAGTTCAGCAGTTCGCCGTCCTGAACGCTTTCGTCGTCGAGCGGCCTGCCGGCGATCTGGTAGACAGCGGCCTGCGCGCGGTACAGCGGGGTGGCCAGCGTGATCGTCTCGATCTCGTGGCCGCGATGGGCCGCCCAGCGCTGAGCGGACTGGGTGAACGTGCCTTTGCCCGCCCCCGGCAACCCTGTCAGGGCGATTCTAGTCATTGACGGCCGAACCCTTCGATTGCTGTGAAGCGTGCCGGTCCAACGCTGTGACCGCCGCTGTCACGGTCGCGCGGAGCTGGCTGTCCGACGCGTTCTCGAGAACCGTTCCGGTGAAGGGCGGTGAGTTCATCCCGAGCAGTGACCAGGGGATGTTTGCGACCTCGTGGTGGGGGTGGATCGACACCGGCACAACCGGATACGCACCTGGATCGGGAATTCTTCGGTCGTGCATCGTCCTGATTTCGTGCATTATGTTGCCGTTGAGCTGGTTGGAACAGCGTCCCTGGTAGGCGCGGGAAGCGATGATGATGCAGCAGTCCGTCTGCAGCACGCCGTCGATGCTGTTCTGCGCGGTGGTTCCGCCGATGCCCTGGTTCGGCTCCAGGATCACGTAGTAGCGGCGGCGTGCGTTGTGCAGTTCTTTTACTATCCGTTGTACGTGGGCGGTGTCGTCCACACAGTATGAGACAAAAATCGATGGCCCGGTGAATCCGCGCGAACTGCGGGTGTCGACCGGGATTCCTCCCCATTCGTTTCGTATCTTCGCGAGGAGCGCGGACCTGAGGCTTCGCGCGCGGTAGGCCTCCTTGATGGCGGCGAAGTCCCGGCCGCGGTCGTGCTGAGGGTAGAACATCAGCACGTCGCCCAGGATGGGCATCGTCACGCGAGGACTGCGGGCCACCTCGAAGTACGGTCCGTTCATGTCGTTGATCGCGGCGAGTTCGGGTTCCCCGGTCGGTGCGATGGTCTCGAACCGGATGCCGCTCGGTCTCGGTGTGCTTTCCTCGAACGCTTCGAAGAAGATCTCGTTCGGGATGGGTATCGTGGCGCTGTCCGCAGTGTCCGGCTCGTTGCTCTCCCGTAGCCAGCAGTGCGCGTATGCGCTGGAAGCGGTGGTGAACTCGCTCAGTGCGATGGACGTCCTCTTGTCCAGGCGTGTCTTGGACTGGCTGGTCTTGAAGCCGTTGATCTCAGCCTCCAGCAGCACGTCGTCGAGTTCGAGAAAGGACTCGAGCGTTACCTTCTTGGTGGCGAGGACCGATGAGTGGTGAAATGTCTCTGGTAGCTTTCGGACGCCGTCGAGAATGCTCCTGAGCAGCATCACGCGAAATCTGTTCTGTGGTGAGAAGTAGACGATCGAGTACAAGTGTGCACGAGTGGCGAGGAAATTTCCCAACGGGGCCGGGTCGGAACAGATCGGACCACTGTCGTCGTACGAGAGGATTGCCGAGATGACGTCCTGTGAGGTGCTGAGAACGCCGACTGTGTGATGGGCGTCCCGGTGCACGTAGTCGATCCGGTCAGCGTCGATCTCGCCGTCGAGCATGTGGCGAAACGGCAGGAACCTCGGTTTCCAGGCAGGGTCGGTCCAGCTCTCGGCGGAGATGAGGAACGCGATGAAGTCGATGTTGAGCGGTGCGAGAATTGTCTGGAGGTCCGTGTCGAGCACGCACCCCAGGTTGAAGACCGGCTTCGGCGGCCAGAGCGAGACGTCTTGGTCGATCTTGCCGCTCACCCATGCCCGGAGATCCTCGTCGGGGACGAAGTATCCTTCGGTCGCGTTCTGGTACGGCAGTTCGCCGATGTCCTGTAGGAGCGCAGCTACCAGCACGTGCTGATAGACGAATTCCGCGGTGACCGGTTTGGTGGGTTTGTACGCCTCTTCGTATTGTTTCAGCAAGCTCGTTCTGAATGCCGAATGAGCACCGCCTACCTGTTTCAACAGGTTTCGCATCACGTGCATGGTGCCGAGGGCGTGCGCGTAACGGCTGTGGTCCGCCGCGACATAGCTTTGGGAGGCGAAGCCGAGCTGTTTGATCCGGCGCAATCTCTGGATCGCCCGTGACTGGATCAACTGGGCGATGATCGGCGGACCGGGGGTGTGCAGGTCGGAGATGTCGATGAGACCGTGCACCGCATCGCGTATCGAGGACTCGGGCTGACCGGTGCCTCGATGCGGTGCATGGCTCATCAGGTCCCCCCGCCGCTTGGAGCTCGTCCAACTACGTGACCACGTCGTCGAGCCCGGCGCCAGTGCTGTTACGGGCGGTAGATGCCCAGGCCGGCCGCACGCGAACGGAACTTGAAGTGGTTGCCCCGCTCGCGCACCTCGCCGTCCGTCGCGATCGAGATGGGGGCGCCGTGGACCTCGACGTTCAACGAAGCCACTTCGAAGTGCTTGTACATGCGCGAGTGCTCTAAGGCTCCGAGCAGGGCGCCCAGGAAGAACCTGGTCCGCGAGAACTGCCGGTCCGCCCGCACGAACCGCACGTCGAGCAGCCCGTCGTCGAGCCGCGGGCGCATCGTCGGCGCGAAGCCCTTCGGCCGGTACGGCCCGTTGCCCACGAACAGCAGCCACACGAGGTGCTTGTCGCCGTCGATGGTCATCTTCAGCGGCTTGGCCCGTTGCAGCACCCGGAACAGCGCCATCGCCGCCGCCGGCCACTTGCCCCAGCGCTTCTCCAGCTTCTCGCGGATCCGCACCATGTCCGGGTAGCCGCCGAGGGACGCGGTGTTGATGAACCACTGGTCGTTGACCTGCGCTATGTCCACCCGGACGCCCACGCCGTCCGCGACCGCCTGTGCCGTGTCGTGCAGACCGGTGATGCCGACGTCACGCGCGAAGTGGTTCAACGTGCCGGAGGGGATGAGCACCAGCGGTAGGTCGCGCTCGACGGCTATGGCTGCCACGGCGGCCACGGTCCCGTCACCGCCGGCCACCCCCAGCGCCTTCGCGTCCGGCAGGTCGGAGAGCTCCTCGACCGAGACGATCTGCGCCTTCGGCCACTCCTCTGCGATCTGCGGCGTCGGATCCGGCCCGATCCCCGAGTACGGGTTCACCACCACGACCAGCCCGTCGCCCTCCTGCAACGACGTCAGGTCGGCGTGTTCGTAGGCCGAGGCGGGCTCGTTCAACCCGAGCGGCCACCAGCGGCGCGTAAGCAACGCGGCACCGACACCCGCCGCCGCGCCGGCCGCGACGTCGGTCGGCCAATGAACGCCCGTGTGAACGCGTGAATAGGCGACAGCGGCCGCGATCGGCGCCACCACCGCGGCCGCTTTGGGGGATTCCATGGCCACCGCCGTGGCGAAAGCGGCCGCTGACGCGGAGTGACCGGACGGGAATGACGACGACGTCGGCCGTTTGGACAGACGCCGCTCGACCGCGAGCAGATCCGCGGCGGGTCGCCGTCGCGGGAAAAGTGACTTGCCGACGAGGTTCGCGCTGGCAGAGGCCCCGGCGATGGCCGCGAGACCTCGCATCGCACCACGCCGGAACGGGCCTTTCCGGGTGGCCAGAATCGCCGCTATGACGAACCACAGCACGCTGTGGTTAGCGGCCTTGGAAAGTCTCTTGAAACCCCTGTCGAGCCTGCTCGGAGGCAGTCCGGCAGACGAGCTCATGAGCTTCTTGTCGAGAGCGCTGACCCGTTTCCACACCCCTCCGACACTAAACCGCAACCGGCGTGCCGCCCGAACGGATCACCCTGCTCCGCCTGCGAGTCGCCTACTGTTGAGGCATGCAGCGGCGGATCTTCGGCATTGAGACAGAATTCGGGGTGACCTGCACCTTCCACGGGCAGCGTCGTCTGTCCCCGGACGAGGTCGCGCGGTACTTGTTCCGCCGCGTCGTCTCGTGGGGACGTTCTTCCAACGTGTTCTTGCGCAACGGCTCCCGGCTCTACCTCGACGTCGGCTCGCACCCGGAGTACGCCACGGCCGAGTGCGACGACCTGGCCCAGCTCGTCACGCACGACAAGGCGGGCGAGCGGATCCTCGAGGACCTCCTGGTCGACGCCGAGCGCAGGCTCGCCGACGAGGGCATCGGCGGGGACATCTTCCTGTTCAAGAACAACACCGACTCGGCGGGCAACTCCTACGGCTGCCACGAGAACTACCTGGTCGCACGGGCCGGCGAGTTCTCGCGCATCGCGGACGTGCTGCTGCCGTTCCTGGTCACCCGCCAGCTGATCTGCGGCGCCGGCAAGGTGCTGCAGACCCCGCGCGGCGCCGTGTACTGCCTCTCGCAGCGCGCAGAGCACATCTGGGAGGGCGTGTCGTCCGCGACCACCCGGTCCCGCCCGATCATCAACACCCGCGACGAGCCGCACGCCGACGCCGAGCGCTACCGGCGCCTGCACGTCATCGTCGGCGACTCGAACATGTCCGAGGTGACCACGCTGCTCAAGGTGGGCAGCGCGAACCTCGTGCTGGAGATGATCGAGCAGGGCGTCCAGTTCCGCGACTTCTCCCTGGACAACCCGATCCGCGCCATCCGCGAGATCTCCCACGACCTGACCGGCCGCCGCACGGTGCGCCTGGCCGGCGGCAAGGAAGCGTCCGCGCTCGACATCCAGCGCGAGTACTTCGAGAAGGCCGTCGAGCACACGGCCAAGCGCTCGCCGGACCCGATGGCGGAGCGCGTCCTCGAACTGTGGGGCCGCACGCTGGACGCCGTGGAGTCCCAGGACCTCACGAAGATCGACCGCGAGATCGACTGGGCCATCAAGAACCGCCTGATGGAGCGGTACATGGCCAAGCACAACATGGACCTGTCCAACCCGCGCATCGCCCAGCTCGACCTCGCCTACCACGACATCCGCCGCGGCCGCGGCGTGTTCGACCTGCTGCAGCGCAAGGGCCAGGTCGAGCGGGTGACCGACGACGGCGAGATTGAGGCCGCCAAGGACACCCCGCCGCAGACCACGCGGGCCAAGCTGCGCGGTGACTTCATCGCCGCCGCGCAGGCCGCCGGTCGCGACTTCACCGTCGACTGGGTGCACCTGAAGCTGAACGACCAGGCGCAGCGGACCGTGCTGTGCAAGGACCCGTTCCGGGCGGTGGACGAGCGCGTCGAAAGGCTCATCTCGTCGCTTTAGTCGAGTGCGAAGCCGAGCTTTCGCACGCGCTCGAGCACCTCGCCAGGTGATGTCCGCGTCCGGAACGCCGCGGACATCACCTGACCACGAGGAAACTTCGAGTCGACGCTCCTGAACGGTTCGCGAACGCCGGGCGAGTTGCTCAGCAATGCGAGATCGATCTTGTCGACCGAGATGGGCAGGTCAACGGCGTCCTGGACCGGAATGCCGAGTGCGGTCAAGCGACGGGCGGCTTCGGCTGGTGCCAGCCCGGTTCGCTCCGCGCAGATGAGCAGGTGCAACCGGTCAGCCGGAGTGCTCTTGCCGAGCCACAGGAATTCGGCCGGCCGGGAGATCTGCCAGCTGCCGAGATCGACCGCCCTGCCGAGCAGTCTTCCGTCGAGCGGATCGACAGCGGAGGGAAGCTCCGCTGTCTCGCTGCGAAGCCCCAACGCCTTCAGCCGTGCGGCCACCTCTTCCGGGGGACGGCCGAGCAAGCTCGCCGCGGCGAGCACATGACCGAGCGGTAGCACGACGCCGGTTCGCCTCAAGGCCGGATGGTCGTCCGTCAGCCAGGGGGGCCTTTTGTCGAGGGCGCTGCTGAGCAGCACCAGGTCGTCGGGCCCTGCGTCGAGGTCGGGCACGCCCTCCGGTGGTGTGGTGAAGCCGAACAGGTCGAGCCTGCGTGCGACGTCGCGCGGCGACCTGCGGGTTCTGGCCGCCGCGATCATGATGTGCTGGAAGGACACTTCCGCACCCGCGGACAGCCAAACGTTGCGGGGGTCGCTGTAGCCATGCCCCTTGTCGGATCCGATCGCGGTGCTCACCAGTACGAGGTCGTCTTCTTCCACCTCGTCAGGTATCAGGTCTAGCGGCGGCGGCGTGTAGCCGAGTTCGACGAGCCGCCGCCCGACCTGGCTCGGCGGCTGCCCGGTCTTCAAAGCCGCTGACAACACATGACCCATCGCGACCACGTCCTGGACGTGCAACCCGTCGGACCGAAGTCCGTCGAGCGTCTGCACCTTGGTCAGGACCAGGTCGGACTGAGTGATCTGGTCGGGTGTCACATCGCCAGGGGGCACCTCGAACCCCAGTTCGGCGAGGCGCGCGGCGACCTCCGCAGGTGACCGGTCCGACTTGATCGCGGCGAGCGTGATGTGCAGCGATGGAACTGGACTTTCCACGTAGAGGCGCGCTGGCCACTTGGTGTGCGCGGTGAGGACGAACTCGTCGCCACCATCGCTCTGGTCCGGCAGTTCTCCCAGGTCCGGGACGCGGTACCCGAGTTCGGCGAGGCGGCCTGCCACTTCGGCGGGTGTCCGGTTGGTGCGGGCGGCGGCGATCAGGACGTACGGGACCGGAACCGGCTCCTCGATCCGCAACACGCGAGGCGGCCGATCTGCCTGGATCAGCGCTCGATCGGCCGGGTACATCTCAGAGGGCAGTTGCGCCGGGGCCAGAACGCTGTAGCCGAGCTCGGTCAGTCGCTCCGCCGCGGCACGAGGGGAGAAGCCTGCGTTGATCGCTGCCAGGAGCACGTGCTGGTGCGAGACCCGCACATGTGGACTCAGCCACGGCGGCTTGCCCGGCTGGAGCAAGCCGAGCAGCTGGAGATCTGCGGCTCTGGCGTGCGAGGGCAGTTCCACTGGCACCGTGTAGCCGAGCGCTGTGAGCCGTGCGGCGACCTCGGCCGGTGAGCGTTGCGCCCGGAGCGCCGCCGAGATCAGGTGTCCGGTGTCCACTGACGCGGTGTCGGGCAACCAGTCGCGAAGGGACTCCGAGCTCGGGATGGAGCCGCTCGTGAGGAGGATCTGGTCCGACGGACGTGCCGGGATCACCGATCTCGCCGCGTTCGGTGATCCAGGCCGCGGATTCGCCTGGAGCCAGGCCTCAAGCCTCCAGGCCCCGATGTGGTCGCTCCACGTCGGAGGAATCACTCCGCCGCCCAAGAGCACGTATTCGTCGAACGGGAAGCACCCGACGACCTCGATCGGCATCTCGCTGCCGGCGACCAGCCAGGGCTGGTACCTGGCGTCGACAGCGTGTTCGCAGATCTCGTCGGCGAGCCGTGGCATGTCATCGGCGAGAGCGGACAGCCACCGGTGCGACAGCGGTGAACGCTCGGCCTCCAGCAGTGCCGGGATGGCGGCCCGCATCAGCTCCTCCACCCGCGCGTGGTCGATGTCGATGATCGACTTGCGGTCGATGGTGAGCCTGGGCATGTCGTGACGCGCGAGGTTGACGACCGCGCCGAAGAGGCCCGTACCTGCCCAGATGCCGTCAGCGAGGACGGCTCCGTTCGTGTTGCACCACCACACCTTGCCGTCGCGCGTGGGCACGACCCGGCTGGCCGTTCTGCGAGCGTCGTCCGCCAGCGCGTCCGAACCGACAGGCGCCATCGTGGACAGCTGGTGAGGATCCCAGGTCTGCCGCCCGCTCATGTCGTCCGAGGTGACCTCGTAGTCGCTGAGCCAGAGGATGCGCCGCAGCAGTTCCGTGCAGTGCAGAGGAGTGTCCGTCTGCCGCAGCCACAGCCGCACCACCGTGCCCGCCTCGACGCCCTCACCGAGGTCGCGCACGCGGAACAGTGCGCCAGGACCGGCTATGTGCACTTCGAGTCGGCGGCCTGGGTTGCCCTCGCGGTCGAGCCGGCAGGTCGTCACGGTGATCTCGTCCGCCAGCATGAAGTAGCTCAGCACGCCGATGCCGAAGCGGCTGTTGGGGAACGACTCGATGCCCTCCTCGGCCCAGTCGGCCTGTTCTTCGACGTACTCCGGCATGTCGGCGAACCTGACTCCCGCGCGGGAGAACACGTCGACCAGCTCGCGATCGCCCATACCGATGCCGTTGTCGGCGCACTCGACGAACTTGCGTCCATGATCGTCGGCACCCTGTCGGAAGCTGATGCGGCCGCTCCACGACGACGGTGTGCCAATTGTCTTCGTCAGATAGGCCGTTCTGGCGTCCCGATAGCGACAGGCATCGAGCGCGTTCTGGTACAGCTCGCGGATCGCGAGCTCTGGAGTCCCGTACAGCTGCTCACCCATGAGCAGCTCCTGGATCCGGTCTTCCGCCAGCCTGAACCGGTGTCCCAGCGCGGAGGGCGGTAGACCGTGCTCCGCACCCGCCGCCAGCACCACGCCGTCCGCCGCGGCGTGCACCGGCATGGCCTTGAGGGGCGCGAGCCAGACCGATTCCTCCTCCACGACTTCCACGATCTCGGTGAGCACCGAGTCCACCATCGCGGCCTGAGCACGCAACGCCAGCGCGGTCGCGGGATGACCGCAGCTGGTGCACAACGTGAGAGTCCGGTTTCCGTTCCACTCCACCGCCATGATCGACGCGAGCGCCTCCTCTGGAACCAGTCCGTCGCGGATGCCGACGTGGTTGACGACCACACGAGACAACATGGTCGGATCGATCGCCGTGCGGTGCGCGAAGACCAGCAGATAGCCGATGAGCTGCTCGCGGACGGTCTGCTGCCGTGCGGTGCCGCCCGCGACGCGTACCACGGGCTTGAGCTTCGTGGTGCGGTCGGCACGGCGCAGGAACGCGGAGTCGATCTGCACGACTCGCAGCAGCTCCATGAGCCGTGCGGGGCTGAACACGGAGTTCAGCGGCGATGGCAGCTCGGCCGGGAGCAACGCGGCGATGTTGTCCGTGTGGTAGCAGTCTGAGCGCTGCACGAGCCATCGGTGGAACAGCCACCACCCGATGCCAGCGGCGGCGTCGGTGTTGCCCGCCCGCGCGCCCCTGCGGTGCAGGGTGCCGTGCTCGGCGGCGAACGAGCTGAAGTCCGTCGTTCCTTCGGCCTTGCGGAACGCTCCGACCGCCGGATCCAGTCCATGCCGCAACACCTTCTCGGCTTCTTGCGCCCAGAACGCCTGGTGCAGGTGGGGGAACGCGACCAGCAGCGCCACCTCGGCCGCGGTCAGCTCGAGCTCCTCACCCGGTAGAACCAGGTCGATCACCCACCTAACCCTCTCCGCGAAGCGCTCAGCGAACGTGCGGTCGAACCACGGGTCCTCGTCGAGCAGCGGACGAACCTTCTCCCAGCCAGCTGCCAGTTGCTGCACGATCGCGGCGGTGGAGTTCCGCGCCTCCTCCGTCCGCTGGGCGGGCTTGAGACGGTCCCACCCTTCGTGCTCGATCGCGCCTTGTGACCACGGATGGGGCTTCGTCATGTCAGCGAACGACCTGTCCGGCTGGCTGGCGCTGATGGGCGGCTCCTGGTCGCTGTCGGGCATGAGGAGATCTTCGTCCGCGACGACCGGTCGAGCCGACCGCCGATCGGGGCTAGGAAGCGGTCGTCGGCTCTACGAGAGTGTCCGCATGAGGATCATTGCGGCGGCACTCGCTGCTTTTCTGGTTCTACCCGGCGTGGCTTCCGCCTCGGCCGACTCCTACTGGGAGCTCAAACCGACCGGCACCGACGCGCGCCTCAGAGGCCTGTCCGCCGTGTCCGGGCACGTCGCGTGGGTCAGCGGCTCGAAGGGCACCGTTCTGCGCACCACGAACGGCGGCAGGTCGTGGGACTCGGTCGGGCCGCCCGGCACGGAGGCGTTGGAGTTCCGCGACATCGAGGCGTTCGACGCGCGCAACGCGGTGGCGTTGTCGATCGGGGAGGGCGAGTCGTCGCGGATCTACCGCACGTCGGACGGCGGTAAGAGTTGGCAGGAGTCGTTCCGCAACACCGATCCGAAGGCGTTCTACGACTGTGTGGCGTTCTTCGACAGGTTTCGCGGGCTGGCGTTGAGTGATCCTGTCGACGGCAAGTTCCGGGTGCTCAGGACGTGGGACGGCGGTCGGTCGTGGCACGTCAACGACACGAAGGGCATGCCGGACGCGTTGCCGGGTGAGTTCGCGTTCGCCGCGAGTGGGCAGTGTGTGACTACCAGTGGCAACCACGCGTGGATCGCGACCGGCGGCGGCGCGAAGGCACGGGTGTTGGAGTCGCGGGATGGTGGGCGGTCGTGGAAGGCGTCGGACACGCCGTTGCCGAGTGGGGAGGCGGCTGGGGTGTTCGCGGTGGCGTTCAAGACGCCGTGGCGGGGTGTGGCGATCGGTGGTGACTACCTGAAGCCGACTGATCCGACGCCGGCGTTCGCCACCAACGACGGGCGCGGGTGGAAGGCAGGGAAGCAGGCGCCGGTCGGGTACCGGTCCGGGATCGCCTATCGGGGCAACGGGCTGGTCGCGGTCGGACCGTCGGGTACGGACACCAGCAAGGACGGCAAGTCCTGGAAGGTCGCGGACACGGGAAGTTTCGACACTGTGGACTGCGTTGGTAACACCTGCTGGGCCGCCGGCGAAAAGGGACGTGTCGGCCGCGCTGCGCAGGGGTAGCCGGTACGAGTGTTCGAAGGATTCTCGTTGCGTCGCAGGGACGTCGGCGAGGCCGTGTTGCGAGTGAGGACCGGTGGTGCAGGGCCGCCGGTCCTCCTCCTGCATGGCCATCCTCGTACTCACACGACGTGGCACCGCGTTGCGCCGTTGCTCGCCACGGACCACACGGTTGTGTGTCCGGATCTGCGCGGTTATGGCGAGTCCAGCAAGCCCGGTGACTACTCGAAACGGGCCATGGCTCGCGACTTCGTGCGGCTGATGAGCGATCTCGGGCACGAGCGGTTCGCGGTCGTCGGGCACGACCGGGGTGCGGCCGCGGCGATTCGGCTGGCGCTCGACCATCCGGGCAGGGTCACCAAGCTCGCCGTGCTGGACGGGCTGCCGATCGGGGCGCATCTGCAACGGTGCGACGCGCGGTTCGCGCAGTCCTGGTACCACTGGTTCTTCCTGGCGCAGCAGGAGCTCGCGGCCGCGATGATCAACCAGGACCCGGATCTCTTCTACGGCGGGCGCTACCACGACACGCCGCTCGCGATGGGCGTGGAGAACTGGGCCGACTTCCAGCGCGCCATCCACGACTCCGCGACCGTGCTCGCGATGTGCGGCGACTACCGGGCGGGGCTGGAGGTCGACCGGCATCATGACGACGAGGACCGGCGCGCGAAGAAGAAGATCGCGTGTCGTGTGCTGGCGTTGTGGGCGGCCAAGGACGACCTCGGCGAGTTGTATGAAAATCTCGCGGACGTGTGGGCCGAATGGGCCGATGACGTGCAGGTACGTGCCATCGACTGTGGACACCACATGGCCGAGGAAGCGCCGGTGGAGCTGGTCAGGGAGTTGCGCACGTTGCTCTGAACGGACCGTTCACAACAGGTGATGTCAGGCTTTCCAAGCGCACAGGGTTAGGGTTTGTCCGTGGCCATCGCACGCGCCGAACGCCTCGTCAACCTGGTGCTGTGCCTGCTGTCGACCCGTCAGTACCTGACAGCGGAGCGCATCCGCGCCATCGTCCCGGGCTATCACGAAGCGCCGACGGACGAGGCGTTCTTCCGCATGTTCGAAAGGGACAAGTCCGAGCTGCGGGATCTCGGCGTACCGCTGGAGACCGGCCGGCAGTCCAACGCGGAGGGCGCGGAGGACGGGTACCGCATCGCGCGGCGCGACTACGAGCTCGGTGACATCGACCTCGAACCCGACGAGGCCGCCGCGGTGGCGCTCGCCGCGCGGCTCTGGGACTCGCCGCAGCTCACGGGTGCCGTGCACGGGGCGTTGATCAAGCTCAGGGCCGCAGGGGTGGACGTCGACCAGGACGCTCCGGCCGCCGTGGAACCCAAGGTGCGCGCCAACGAACCCGCGTTCCCGCCGCTGCTGCAGGCCGTGCAGGCGGGGCAGGTCGTCGCGTTCGACTACCGCAAGCCGCCGCCGGGCGGGCAGAAGCAACGCACGGTCGAACCGTGGGGCGTCGTCGCCTGGCGCGGCAAGTGGTACCTCGTCGGCTGGGACCAGGAGCGCGAGGACACCCGCTGCTTCCGGCTCTCCAGGGTCGTGGGCGCCGTCAAGCCCGTTGGCAAGCCCGGCGCGTTCAAGGTGCCTGAGGGCATCGACCTGATGAGCCTCATCGCGCGCACCGAGGTGGATCCGCACCACACCGCGCCCGCCAAGATCTGGGTGGCCAAGGAGCGCGCGCAGGGGCTGCGCAGGCACGCGAAGGTCGTCGAGGAACGCGACGGCGGCGACGTCGTGGAGATCGACCTGAAGTTCCCCGACTCGGCGGCCAAGTGGCTGGCCGGGTTCGGGCCCGACGTCGTGGTGCTGGAGCCCGAGGTGCTGGCCAAATCGGTGCGGGACCGTCTTTTGGGTGCCTTGGAAGGAGCGCGGTGACGGGTGCACTTCGGTTTGTGAAGGGAACTGTGCGGTGACCGCCTCCAACGAACGGCTGCCGCGGCTGCTCGCACTCGTGCCGTACCTGCTCAACCGGCCCGCCATCACGGTCAAGGAGGCCGCGGCCGACTTCGGCATCACGCCCAAGCAGCTGCGCAAGGATCTCGAGCTGCTGTGGATGTGCGGCCTGCCCGGCTACGGTCCTGGCGACCTGATCGACCTGTCGTTCGAGGGCGAGACGATCACCGTCTCGTTCGACGCGGGCATGAACCGGCCGCTGCGCCTCACCGCGGCCGAGGCCGCGTCGCTGTTGGTCGCCCTCAGAGCGTTGGCGGACACGCCCGGTGTGGTCGACACGGACGCCGTGCAGCGCGCGCTGGCCAAGATCGAGTCGGCAGCCAGAATCAATATGGCTGGCAAGGCGCAGCCCGCGGGCATGGTGGTCGGGCTCGGCGCGTTCGAGCGCGGGGAGACCGCGGAGATCCGGGCCGCCGTGCAGGACGCCGTGAAGCGCGAACGGGCCGTGCGCATCCGCTACTACTCGCAGTCGCACGACGCGATGAGCGACCGTGTGGTCGACCCGATGCGCCTGCTGCTCCTGGAGGGGCGCGGGTACCTCGAAGCGTGGTGCCGCTCGGCGCTCGGCGTGCGGTTGTTCCGGCTCGACCGCATCGACGAGGTGCAGGTTCTCGACGAGCCGTCGTCGCCTCCGCCGCACGCTCAATTGACCGATACATCGGAGGGGTTGTTCCAACCGCGGGATGACCAGAAGATCGCCGTGCTGCTTCTCGAGCCGGACGCGCACTGGGTCGCGGAGTACTACCCGGTCGACCACGCGGCGGAGCTGTCGGACGGCCGCACGCGTGTCCTCATGCGCTACGACGACTCGTCCTGGATGGTCCGCCTGCTCCTCGGGCTGGGCGGGGACGTGCACGTAGAGCAGCCGGCGGAGCTCGCCGACGAGGTCGTCCGGCAGGCGCGGGAGGCGTTGCGCCGGGCAGATCACCTGCTGTCCACCTAGGACGTATAACGTGTGTTCGTGCCGTCTACACCGACCTTGGCGCTGATCGCGCTCGGCCTGATCGTGCTGGTCGTCATCACGATCCGAGTCATCCGATCCTTGCGTCGATTCGCCCGCACCCGCACTCTGGTGGGGGACAGGGTCGGCGACCGCGTCGGACTGCTGAAGGCGCGGACCGCCGCGCTCAAGGTGGCCCTCGCGCGGCGACGGCCTTCGGAACAGGCCCGCACCAGGGCAAACCCCGCGTACGATCGACGTCGCGGGGCAGACAGGAGGACCAGCAATGCCTAACCTCGGACCCACCGAGCTGATCATCATCGCTGTGGTGATCATCCTGCTGTTCGGTGCGAAGAAGCTTCCTGACATGGCCCGGTCGCTCGGCCGGTCGGCGAAGATCTTCAAGGCCGAGACGAAGGGCCTGCGCGACCCGAACACGACGGACGACGAGCCCGTCGCGCAGCAGCCCGTCCAGCAGCCGGTTCAGCAGCTCCCGCCGGCCCAGCCGCCGGTGCCGCAGCAGCCGCAGGTCGCGCCTCCCATCGAGCAGACCACGCAGAACAAGGCCGCCAACAACTAACTGACCTTCTGGTCGCAGACTTGTAAGGACGGTCAGCGAGGTGGCAAGTCCGTTCCGGTGGTTGGCCGAGCGCCGGGAACGCGGCAGGCGCCGTCGGGGTAACGCCGACGGCACGATGTCGCTCAAAGAGCACCTCTACGAGCTGCGGTACCGCCTCGGCATGGCGATGCTGGTCATCGCCGTCGGTGCCATCTTCGGCTTCATCTGGTTCCAGGTGCGGCTCGGCCCGATCCCGTCGCTGGGCGACATCCTGACGGGGCCGTACTGCCAGGACGACCTGGCGCCGTACCGGGCCGACATCACCAAGGACGGCCGCTGCGCTCTGCTGCAGACCGAGCCGTTCGAGATCTTCCTCGTGCAGCTGCAGGTCGGCACGGCGGCGGGCGCGGTGCTGCTCAGCCCGCTGTGGCTGTACCAGATCTGGGCGTTCATCACGCCAGGGCTGTACACGAAGGAACGCAACTTCGCGCGGGTGTTCGTCGGCGCGGGCGCGCTGCTGTTCGTGGCCGGCGCGGTGCTCGCCTACCTGGTGGTGCCCGAGGGCCTGAAGGTGCTGCTCGGCTTCGGCAGCGGCAACTGGACCACGGCGCTCACCGGCAGCAAGTACATCAACTTCGTCATCACGATGCTGTTCATCTTCGGCGTGAGCTTCCTGATACCGCTGGTCGTGGTGATGCTCAACCGGGCGGGCGTGATCTCGTACGCGCGGCTGGCGAAGTGGCGGCGCGGCCTGCTGATGGGCCTGTTCGTGTTCGCCGCGATCGCGACGCCGGGCACCGACCCCGTCTCGATGGTCGTGCTGGCGATCGCGTTGTCGCTGCTGTTCGAGATGGCGATCCAGATCGCGCGGATCCACGACAAGCGCAAGGCGAAGCTGCGTGCCGCCGAGGGCTGGGACGCGCTCGACGACAACGAGGCCGCGCCGTTCGACTACACGGCGTCGGACGCGGACGGTGACATGCCTGGTGAGAAGACCATCGCTTCGGAACCCGCGAAGCGCGTGAACTACGACGACGCCACGTGACGCGGGCGGCTTTACTGGTCTGCCCCGCGTCGGGCAAGGGCAGGGCGGCCCGGATGGCCGGGTCGACGGCCGCGGCGTTGCGTCCGCACGTCTCGTCGTTGACGCAGCTCGTGGCGCACGACGCCGCCGGAACGCTGAAGATGGCTCGTGAGGCCGTCGCCGACGGGATCGACCTGCTGGTCGTGCTCGGCGGCGACGGGGCCGCTCACCTGGGCGTTCAGGCCTGCGCGGGCACGTCGACGGTGCTGGGCATCGTCCCGGCGGGTACCGGTAACGACCTGGCGGCCGCGATCGGGTCCCGGTCGGTCGAGGACGTCGTGCACGGCTCCCGCAAGACGCTGGACCTGGGGCGGTTGTCGACGGGGCAGTGGTTCGCGACGGTGCTGTGCGCCGGGTTCGACTCCGCGGTGAACGAGCGGGCGAACGCGATGCGCTGGCCCGCCGGTCCACGCCGCTACGACCTCGCGATCGTGGCGGAGCTGGCGTCGTTGAAGTCGGCACCGCTGCTGGTCACGACGGAGACCGAGACGTTCTCGCTGGACGCGACTCTGGTGGCCGTGGGGAACACGCCGAACTACGGCGGTGGCATCCCGGTGTGCCCCGAGGCCGACGCCAACGACGGGCTGTTCGACGTCACGGTCGTGGAGCACGGGAGCCGTTCGATGCTGATGCGGATGCTTCCGACGTTGCGCACGGGCAAGCACACGGAGCATCCGGCCGTACGGACGTTCCGCGCGCGTGAGGTGTCGTTGTCCGGTGGCAACGGCTGGATCGCGTACGCCGACGGCGAACGCCAGGAGGCGTTGCCCGTCTCAGTTCGCACGGTCCCAGGCGCTCTCACAGTCGTGGGTCGCTAAGTTCTACGGCTGTTGGTTCGGTTTTCGGTTTTCGGTGGGGATTCATGGAAACGCTTGAGTTTCAGTCCGAGGCGCGTCAGCTGCTGCAGCTGATGATCCACTCGATCTACTCGAACAAGGACACGTTCCTGCGCGAGCTGGTCTCCAACGCCTCCGACGCGCTGGACAAGCTGCGGCTGGAGTCGTTCCGCGACAAGGACATGCAGGTCGACGTCGACGACCTGCACATCGTGATCGAGTCCGATCCCGCGGAGCACACGCTGACGGTGCGGGACAACGGCATCGGCATGACGCGCGAGGACGTCGTGCGGCTGATCGGCACGATCGCGAAGTCCGGTACCGCGGAGTTCCTGAAGCAGCTCAAGGAACAGCAGTCAGGTGGTACCGCGGCGACGTCGGACCTGATCGGCCAGTTCGGCATCGGCTTCTACTCGTCGTTCATGGTGGCGGACAAGGTCACGCTGGTGACGAAGTACCCGCACGCCGAGAAGGGTGTCCGCTGGGAGTCGTCGGGCGAGAGCACGTACACGATCGACGACGTCGAGGACGCGCCGCAGGGCACCTCGGTCACGTTGCACCTCAAGCCGTCCGACGACGAGGACAGGCTGCCGGACTACACCGAGCCGGCGAAGATCCGCGAGATCGTCAAGCGCTACTCGGACTTCATCACCTGGCCAGTGCGGCTGGGCGGCGAGGAGATCAACTCCCGCAAGGCGTTGTGGGCGCGCCCGGCCTCCGAGGTGACGGAGGAGGAGTACGCCGAGTTCTACCGGCACATCAGCCACGACTGGAACGCGCCGCTCGAGACCATCCGCATGCAGGCGGAGGGCACGTTCGAGTACCAGGCGCTGCTGTTCCTGCCGGCCCAGGCGCCGCTGGACCTGTTCATGCGGGACGCCAAGCGTGGTGTGCAGCTCTACGTGAAGCGCGTCTTCATCATGGACGACTGCGCCGAGCTGATGCCGGAGTACCTGCGCTTCGTGAAGGGCGTCGTCGACGCGGCGGACCTCTCGCTGAACGTCTCGCGCGAGATCCTGCAGCAGGACCGCCAGATCCAGCTGATGCGCCGCCGCCTGGTGAAGAAGGTGCTGTCCTCCATCAAGTCGCTGCAGTCGTCGCGTCCCGAGGACTACGCCAAGCTGTGGGGCGAGGTCGGCCCGGCGCTGAAGGAGGGTCTGCTCTCCGATCACGACAACCGCGACGCGATCCTCGAGGTCTGCTCGTTCGCCTCGACGCACTCGACGGAGTCGTTGACGACGCTCGCCGAGTACGTGGGCCGGATGAAGGACGGCCAGGAGCACATCTACTTCATGACCGGCGACTCGCGGCTGGCCGTCGAGAACTCGCCGCACATGGAAGCGTTGCGCGCCAAGGGCTTCGAGGTTCTCATCCTGACCGACCCGATCGACGAGATGTGGGTCGACTCGGTTCCCGCGTTCGACGGCAAGCCGCTCCAGTCCGTGGCCAAGGGGCAGGTGGACCTGGAGACGGACGAGGAGAAGTCGGCAGCCGCGGCCAAGGCCGAGGAGTTCGCCGACCTGCTCTCGTGGATGGGCTCCTCTCTTGAGGAGAACGTCAAGGAGGTGCGGCTGTCGACGCGTCTCACGACCTCGCCGGCGTGCGTGGTGGGCGACGCGCACGACATCACTCCGACGCTGGAGAAGATGTACAAGGCGATGGGGCAGGAGCTGCCGAAGATCAAACGGATCCTGGAGCTCAACCCGTCGCACCCGCTCGTCGAGGGCCTGCACAAGGCGTTCGCGGACGGTGAACGGGAGTCGCTCGCGGACACCGCCGAGCTGGTCTACGGGCTGGCGCTGCTGGCGGAGGGTGGCGAGCTCGCCGACCCGTCGCGGTTCGTGAAACTCGTGGCGGACCGGGTGCAGCGCACGTTCTAGCCTGCCGCTTCAACCGCACGCGGGGAGCTTTCGTGCGCTCATGACGCACGAAAGGGCCCCGCGTGCGGGAGGCAGCTGTGCGGGGTGGCGGGCTCTGTGGCTTCAGTGGTGGTTGAAGTTAATCTATCTCGGCGGCGATTGTCGGTGTGATGTGAAAGCCTGATGGGGTGTCAAGTGCTTCGCGGTCCCCGGCCGAGGCCTACGCCGACTCCCGGCGCAACGCCCAGCGGCCCAAGCTGACCGACTTCGGCTCCGTGATCTCGTTCGAGCTGGACCCGTTCCAGCGCCAGGCCTGCGAGGCCCTGGAGGACGGTCACGGCGTGCTCGTGTGCGCCCCGACGGGTGCCGGCAAGACCGTCGTGGGCGAGTTCGCCGTCCACCTCGCCCTGAGCGAGGGCCGCAAGTGCTTCTACACGACACCGATCAAGGCGTTGTCCAACCAGAAGTTCGCCGACCTCACCGCGCGGTACGGGGCGGAGAGCATCGGCCTGCTCACCGGTGACACGAGCGTCAACGGTGGCGCGCCCGTGGTCGTCATGACCACCGAGGTGCTGCGGAACATGCTCTACTCGGGTTCGTCCACTCTGGACGGACTCGCCTACGTCGTGATGGACGAGGTGCACTACCTCGCGGACAGGTTCCGCGGTCCGGTGTGGGAAGAGGTCATCCTGCACCTGCCCGAGCACGTGCAGGTGGTCGGTCTGTCCGCGACGGTCAGCAACGCCGAGGAGTTCGGCGAGTGGCTGGTCGAGGTGCGCGGCGACACCACCGTCGTGGTCGACGAGCACCGGCCGGTGCCGCTGTGGCAGCACATGCTGGTGGGCAACCAGATGCTGGACCTGTTCGAGGGCGACGAGACGCACGCGCGGATCAACTCGCAGGTGCTGCGCAAGACCGAGGAACTGACGCGTTACCACGTGCCGTTCAGCCGTGGCCGCAACCGCGGCGGCACGAGCGGGCGGCCGCCGCGCAACACCGGGTTCAAGCCGCCGTCGCGCACGGACATGATCCAGCGGATGGACGCGGCCAACCTGCTGCCCGCGATCGTGTTCGTGTTCAGCCGCGCCGGCTGTGACGCCGCGGTCGCGCAGACGGCGCGGGCCGGGTTGCGGCTCAACTCGCCGGAGGAGACCGACCAGGTCCGCCGGATCATCGACGAGAAGACGCGCGACCTGCCAGAGGCCGACCTCACCGTGCTGGGCTTCTGGGAGTGGCGTGAGGCGCTGGAGCGGGGCATCGCGTCGCACCACGCCGGGCTGCTGCCCGCGTTCAAGGAGACCGTCGAGGAGCTGTTCGTCCGCGGGCTGGTCAAGGTCGTGTTCGCGACCGAGACGCTCGCGCTGGGCATCAACATGCCCGCACGCACGGTCGTGCTGGAGAAGCTCGTCAAGTACAACGGCGAGGCGCACGTCGACCTCACGCCGGGCGAGTACACGCAGCTCACCGGTCGTGCGGGGCGGCGTGGCATCGACGTCGAGGGGCACGCGCTGGTCGTCTGGCAGCCCGGGATCGACCCCAAGGCGGTCGGCGGGCTGGCTTCCACCCGCACGTACCCGCTGCGGTCGTCGTTCCGGCCCGGTTACAACATGGCCGTCAACCTGGTGCACCAGCTGGGCGCCTCGGCCGCGCGCGAGATCCTGGAGCAGTCGTTCGCGCAGTTCCAGGCGGACCGCTCGGTGGTCGGCCTGGCGCGCCGGATCGAGCGCAACAAGGAGGCCCTCTCGGGTTACTCCGAGTCGATGACGTGCCACCTCGGTGACTTCACGGAGTACGCGTCGCTGCGCCGCCGGGTCTCGGACCGCGAGAAGCAGCTCGCACGGCAGAACACGAACGCGCGCCGCATCGACACGGCGAAGTCGCTGGAGCGGCTGCGCAAGGGCGACGTGATCGCGGTGCCTTCGGGCCGTCGTTCGGGTCTCGCCGTGGTCATCGACCCCGGTCTGGAACCGCTGGGTGAGGCACGGCCGCTGGTCGTCACCGAGGACCGCTGGTCGGGCCGGCTGACGTCGGCGGACTTCCCGTCGCCGGTCGAGGTGCTGGGCCACATCAGGCTGCCCAAGCAGGTGGACGTGCGCTCGCCCAAGTCGCGGCGCGACCTCGCGGCGACGATCCGCAACACCGGCATCACCGTGCCGTCGCGGGGCCGCAAGGCGACCACGGCGGACGACGACCCCGAGCTGGCGACGTTGCGCCGTGCCCTGCGTGTGCACCCGTGCCACGGCTGTGACCAGCGCGAGGACCACGCGCGGTGGGGCGAGCGGTATCACCGGCTGCTGGCCGAGACCGAGCAGCTGGAGCGCAAGGTCGCGGCGACCACGCACTCGCTGGCGCGGCAGTTCGACCGCATCCGGGCGTTGCTGCGCGAGCGGGGCTACCTCAGCGAGGCCGAGGAGGTCACGCAGCACGGCAAGCGCCTGACCAGGCTCTACAGCGAGTCCGATCTGCTCGCGGCCGAATGCATCCGCCACGGCGTGTGGAAGGGCCTCAAGCCCGAGGAGCTCGCCGCCGTGGTGTCGTCGCTGGTCTACGAGGCGCGCCGGGACGGTCCCGTCGAGGCGCGGCTGCCGCAGGGCGCGGTGTCGGACGCGATGCTCAAGACCGTGCGGCTGTGGGCGGAGATCGAGGACGACGAGCGCCGGCTCAAGCTGGAGCGCATCACGCGGCAGCCGGATCCGGGCTTCGCGTGGCCGGTGTTCCGCTGGGCGCGCGGCGAGTCGCTGGAGAAGGTGCTCAGCGCCGCTGAGGCCGGTGGCAACGAGCTCGGCGCGGGCGATTTCGTGCGCTGGTGCCGGCAGGTGATCGACCTTTTGGACCAGATCCGTGAGGTGGTCGGCCGACAGGACCCGGTCGGCGCGGCGGCGGCCAAGGCCGTCGACGCGCTGCGCCGCGGAGTTGTGGCGATGATGTGAGTGGAAATCTGACGCTGACCTGTGACACAGGCCTGACGAAGGTTTTGCGAGTCGGAGTAAAGACTGACGTCAACGGTGTGATTGGATCGCGCCGCAACGTCGTACACACGGAGGTCGACAGATGAGCAGCCCGTACGGACCGTCCGGAGGGAACGATCCGCAGCAGCCCTGGGGCCAGCCGCAACAGCCGCAGCAGCCCTACGGAGGCGGGTTCCCTCCCGGCACACCGTCCGGCGGCTTCCCGGCTCAGAACCCCTACGGCCAGCCGCAGCCCCAGCCGGGCCAGCAGCCGCAGCAGCCGTACCCCGGTTTCGATCCGTCGCAGCAGCAGACGCAGCAGTACGGCGTGCCCGGCCAGCAGCCGCAGTCGAACCCCTACGGCACCCCCGCGCAGGACCCGTACGGCCAGCAGACCCAGCAGTACGGCATGCCGGGCCAGCAGCAGCCCAACCCGTACGGCGAGCAGCAGCCGAACCCGTACGGCCAGCAGCCGGGCTACGGCCCGCCGATGCCGCCGAAGAAGAAGTCCAGCGCGGCCATCTGGGTCGCCGCGGTGGTCGTCGTTCTCCTCGTCGGTGGCGTGCTGTTCACCGGGTTCGTGTCGCCGGCGTTCTTCAAGAAGAAGATCTTCGACAACACGGCCGTGCAGACTGGCATCGTCCAGATCCTGAAGGACGAGTACAAGATCTCCGACGTCGGCAGCGCGACCTGCAGCGGTGAGAACGAGGTCAAGCCCAACACCTCGTTCGAGTGCAAGGTCCAGGTCGGCGGCAAGGACAAGAAGGTCAAGATCGTCGTCAAGACCGAGGACGGCGAGTACGAGGTGGGCCAGCCCACCGGCTGATCCTCTGCTTTTCGCGTCAGCCTTCCCCCAGGAACTTTCTGGGGGAAGGTTTTTCTTTTGCTCTGTTCGGTGTTCCGGCCGAGGAGGCCCAGCCGAACGTCGGCCTCGGCGACGGTGAGGCCGTGCTCGTGGAGCGCGCTTCCGCTCCCGTCCGCTGGTTCGTGTCGGAGGCGCGGGAACGCCGCGAGATGGCGAGGGTCGCGCACGACGGCACCGCGCACCGGTTCGCCGGTGATTTGTGCTGGGAGCAGTCCAACCCGCCCGGCTCCACGCGCGGCCTGGAGGAGGTGCGGAAGGGCATCGCGATCGGCTGCCGGCCACGACGTTGCGGTCCCTCGCCATGGCCGACCACCGGGGCGTCGAGATCCCGATCGCCGCTTCCGAGGTGCACCACCTCGTCGAGGTGATCCGCGGGCGGTCGGAAACTGAGGTGCGCACGCGGTCGTGCTGAGACACGATCGCGGGCGTGACCGAGATCCGCGTTCTCACCGACGAAGCGCAGTTCCGTGCGCACATGTCCGTCTTCCGCCGTGCCATGCACTGGAGCCCGCCCAGTGACGAGCAGTGGCAGGTGATTCGCCCGTCTTACGAGCCCGATCGCGTCCTCGCCGCGTTCGACGGTGACGAGATCATCGGAACGGCCTCGTCGTTCGGCTCCTCGCTGGTCGTGCCTGGCGGTGCACTTGTGCCTCACTCGGCCATTTCACGCGTGGGCGTGCGTGCTGATTACACGCGCCGTGGCGTGCTGAGTGCCTTGATGCGCGAGCAACTCTCATCGCTGCCCGACCCCGTGGCCACCTTGCGCGCCTCCGAGGGACGCATCTACGGGCGTTTCGGCTACGGCCTGGCCGGACGGTGGCGGACCGTCGAGATCGACGCCAGGCGGGCCGTGATCCCCGGTGACCTGACCGGCCGCGTCCGGATGCTCGACCAGGACACCGCCGACAAGCTGCTGCCGGAGCTGCACGAGGCCATCGGGCTGACCAGGCCGGGCCAGATCGGCCGGTGGGCGGGCTGGTGGGCCAGGCAACGGGACCGCAAGACCGAGGCGGAGAACTCGGTCACCGTCGTCCACAGTGGACCAGACGGCGACGACGGTTTCCTGACCTACAAGGTCACCACGACGAAGGATTTCGACCACGAGCTGTCCATCGAGGACTTCGTGTGGGCGAACGACGACGCGTGGCGCGACCTGTGGATCTACGTGTCGCGCCTGGACCTGGTCGACAAGATCGAGATCGACCTCGCCCTCGACGAACCGGTGAGCTGGCTGTTCGAGGACCCGCGCGTCGTCAGGACGAAGGACGTGTTCGACGAGATCTGGCTGCGCCTGGTCGACGTGCCGCGCATGCTGTCCGCGCGCACCTACGGCGTGGCTGATCCGGTCGTCATCGAGGTGCGGGACGAGCTGCTGCCCGCCAACGACGGCCGTTACCGGGTGTCGCCGGACGGCGCCGAACGCGTCGAGGAGCCGGCCGACCTCACCATCCCCGTCGACCTGCTGGGCGCGGTGTACCTCGGCGACACGACGTTCTCGCAGCTGGCGGCGACCAGACGGATCGAGGGGACCCGGCTGGCCGACGCCGACGCGTTGTTCGCCGTGCCGCAGAAGCCGTTCTGCGGGACGTTCTTCTAGGCGCGCCGCTCCATCGCGTTCACCAGGCGCGGCACCGAGCTGCCCAGGCCCCAGCGCTGCGTGAGCTCGCGCAGCCGCTCGGGGTCGGCGGGCACGCGAGGCACCTCGTCGTCGCGGTCCAGGATGACCGGGGCGTCCAGCGCGGTGCGGACGACCACGGGTGCCACCGCCAGGTAGTCCTCGGCCGCGATGAGCGAGTTGCGGGCCTTGGTCGTGAGCTTGCGGTCCATCGGGTCCGTGACGGCTTTCAGCACGGCGTCGAGCGAGCCGAACTCGGTGATGAGCTTGGCCGCGGTCTTCTCGCCGATGCCCGCGACGCCCGGCAGACCGTCGGAGGGGTCGCCGCGCAGCACGGACATGTCGGCGTACGCGGAACCGGCGTTCTCGACCGGCAGCGAGTACTTGGCCGCCAGTTCCTCCGGGCCGAGGACCTCGGCCTTGTTCCAGCCGCGGCCGACGTAGACGACGTGCACGGGCGTGGGTTCGAAGCGCACGACCTGGAACATGTCGCGGTCGCCCGTGACGACCTCGACGGGCGACCTGGTCTCGCGGTGGGCGAGCGCGCCGATGACGTCGTCCGCCTCGTAGCCCGCGGCCTCGCCGGTGCAGATGCCGGCCGCGTCGAGGACGTCGAGGATGATCGGGATCTGCGGTGTCAGGGTGTCCGGGACCTCTTCCGACCCGTCGGTCGCGTCCTCGGCCACGCGGTGCGCCTTGTAGGACGGCAGCGCCTTCACCCGGAACTCGGGCCGCCAGTCGGCGTCGAGGCAGGCGACCAGGCGACCGGCGCCGCGTTCGGTGATGACGCGGGCGATCGTGTCGACGAACCCGCGCACGGCGTTCACCGGCGTGCCGTCGGGCGCGGTCATCGAGTCCGGCAGCGCGTAGTACGCCCGGAAGTAGAGGCTCGCGGAGTCCAGCAGCACCAGGGGAGAGCTCACGAAGGGACAAGCTACTCGTGCGCGGGCCGCTGACGCCTGCCGGGCGCGCCGCCGTGCCCGGCCGAGTGCCGAACGCGCGCGGCAGGCATCGTGGTCAACGCACTAGGCTTTCGGTCATGGCAACGATCATCGGGCCCATCGACGTGTCCGCGCTGCGTGCGCGACTCGACCGCGCTTCCGCCGCCGCCGAGCAGGCGGGCGTCGACGCCCTCCTCATCTCGCCCGGCTCGGATCTGCGGTACCTGATCGGTGCCGGTGGCGACTCGTTCGAACGCCTCACCTGCCTCGCGCTGCCCGTCGGCGGCACCCCGACGCTGGTCGTGCCGAAGCTGGAGCAGCCCGGTTACGCCGCCATCCCGACCGACGAACTGGGCGTCGAGGTCGTCACGTGGGTCGACGGCGAGGACCCGTACGCGCTGGTCAAGGCCGCGTTGAAGGGCAACAGGACGGCCGTCGCGGACATGATGCCCGCGCTGCACACCATCAAGCTCGGCAACGCGATCGGCGGCCCGCAGTCGCTGGCCGGCCCGATCATCCGCGAACTGCGCATGCGCAAGGACGCCGCGGAGATCGCCGCCCTGCGCAAGGCCGGTGCCGCGATCGACCGCGTGCACGCCCGCATGGGCGAGTTCCTGCGGGTGGGCCGCACCGAGCGCGAGGTCGCCAAGGACATCGCCGCCGCGATCGTCGAGGAAGGCCACACCGTCGCCGACTTCGTGATCGTCGGCTCCGGCCCGAACGGCGCCTCCCCGCACCACCGCGACTCCGACCGCGTGGTCGAGGCCGGCGAGGTCGTCGTCATCGACATCGGTGGTCCGGTCGCCGAGGGCTACAACTCCGACTCGACCCGCACCTACGTGATGGGCGAGCCCGCTTACGACGACGTGTGGGACACCTACGCCGTCCTGCAGGCCGCGCAACAGGCCGCCGTCGACGCCGTCAAGCCCGGCGTGACCTGCGAGCAGGTCGACGAGGCCGCCCGCAAGGTCATCGCGGAAGCGGGCTTCGGCGAGTACTTCGTGCACCGCACCGGCCACGGCATCGGCCTGGACGTGCACGAGGAGCCCTACATCGTGAGCGGCAACGCGCTGCCGCTCGAAGCAGGCATGGCGTTCAGCGTCGAGCCCGGCATCTACCTGCCCGGCCGCTGGGGCGCCCGCATCGAGGACATCGTCGTGGCCACCGAGACCGGCGTCGAGTCCTTCAACAACCGACCTCACGAGCTGGTGGTGCTTTGACCCTCGAGCAGATCGACAGAGCGATCCTGAAGGAACTGGCCTCGGACGGCCGGTGCAGTTTCACGGACCTGGCCGAGCGGGTGGGCCTCTCGGTCTCGGCGGTGCACCAGCGCGTGAAGCGCCTGGAACAGCGCGGCATCGTGAAGGGGTACGCGGCGAGGCTGGACGGCGCCGAGATCGGCCTGCCCATGTCGGCCTTCATCTCGCTCTTCCCGATCAACCCCGCCGAGCCCGACGACTACCCGAAGCGCCTCGAGCACCTGTCGGAGATCGAGGCCTGCTACTCGGTGGCGGGCGACGCCTCCTACGTGCTGCGCGTGCGGGTGGCCTCGCCGACGGCGCTGGAGGAGCTGCTGCAGAAGATCCGGGAGTCCGCGAACGTGTCGACGCGGACGACCGTGGTCCTCTCCACCCCCTACGAGGACCGGCCGCCCTCGGTCTGAACCTGGCCGTCGGCCAGCACGAGCACACGATCGGCAACGGCGTGCACGGCGTCGTGGTGCGTGGCGATCAGGACCGCGGCGCCTTCGTCGGCGACCCGTCGCAGCAATGCCACCGCGGCCACCGCGCTGACCGCGTCCAGGTGCGCGGTCGGCTCGTCCGCCAGCAGAGCCGCGGGCTGAGCCACCACGGCGCGAGCCAGGGCCGCCCGCTGCTGCTGCCCGAACGACACCTGCCCGGGATACCGGGCACCCAGTCCTGAAATCCCCAGCTCGGCCAGCAACCCGGCGACCCCGGCGACAGAACGCCCCGCCAGCCGCAACGGCAACGCGACGTTCTCCTCCAACGTCAGCTCGGACGCCAGCCCCAGCGACTGCGGCAGCACCGCACAGGCCGACCAGGACGCGAGCCCTGGCAACACCGATCCGCTGTCCGGGAAGTCGAAGCCGCACAACAACGACAGCAGCGCCGTCTTGCCCGACCCGGAAGGCCCGCTGAGCGTCACCAGCTCCCCGGCGGACACCGCCAGGTCCACCCCGCGCAGCACCGGGACGCCGCCGAACGTCCGGTGCACACCACAGGCCTGGATCACGACGCCGCCAGGGGAACGCACAGGTCCGCCAACGCGACCAGCCGCGGATCGTGCGACGCCACCACGGCCGGCACCGGCAACGACGACAAGGTCTCCAGCACCAGATCAGCCGACCGGACGTCCAGCTGGGAAGTCGGTTCGTCCGCCACCACAACGGAAGCGCCGCGCGCCAGCGCACACCCGAAGGCCAGCCGCTGCTGCTGCCCGCCGGACAGGGCCCCGATCCGCCAGGCCGACGACCCGGCCAACCCCAGGCGGTCCAGCAACGAGAGGTCCGTCGCACCGGCGGCGCGCAGGTTCTCGCCCACGGTCAGATGCGCGATCAGGTTGTCCGCGGGGTTCTGGAAGACGACCGCGATCTCCTTGCGCCGCAACGCCCGCAGGTCCGACCACGGCAGGCCGGAGGTGGCGGTGTCACGCACGAACACCTCGCCGGCGGACGGGCGTTCGACCAGCGACAGCACCCGCAGCAGCGTCGACTTGCCCGAGCCGGACGGGCCCGACAGCACGGTGAGTCCGGGTGCGATGGTCAGCGACACGTCCGACACGGCGTGCACGGAACCGTAGGACACCCCGACGCCACAAGCGCGGATCACCTGAGCAGCTCTCCCATCCGCGCGGTCCGGACACCGCGCAACGCGAGCCATGCCGCCACGACGACCACCACGAGACCGCCCAGCACCATCAAGCCCAGCAACGACGTGAGGTCAGGCAGCATCGGGGCGGGATTCAACCACGGTGCGGGATCCAGGCGCGGCACGGCGACACCAGCGCTCACGAACGATGCGAGCGCCCCGACCACGAGAGCCAGCAACGCCAACGTGCCGACCTCCATCAGGTGGCTGGACCAGAGCACGGACGGCCGCATGCCCATGCGGGTCGACAACGCGCCGGAGACGGCGTTCTGGCGGCGGCGCACCTCGATGGCCAGCAGCAGGGCGACCGCGGCCACGACGGCGAGCACGACACCGATCGCGGCCACGAAACCGAAGGTCCACTCCACGGTCAGGAACGGCAGGCCGTCGAGCACCCGCCCGCGATCAGCGACGTTCGTGTAGTGGACACCGGCATCTTGCAAGGCGGAAGTCAAGGCGGACAACGGCAACGACGACCACAGGTGCCACGAACCCACCTGTTCGACGGCGGGCACCGAGTCCCGCGCCACGACGTAGCCGCGCGTGCCCAGCTTCGGGAACGCCGGCAGCGAGGCGACCGGCTTCAGCAGCGGCAGCCCGGGAACCTGTATCTCCTGGTTCGGCGAGCGCCCGATGCGCAGGGCGGGCGCGATGTCACCGGTCCGGCGCAGCGAGGAGAGCATCGTCCGCACGGCAGGAGCGTCGTCCAGCACGGCCGCGTCGGTGAACGTCGCCGGGTCGACGACCAGCGCGCCCGTGCTCACGCCGACGAGGGTTGTGTTGCCCCGCAACGACGACGGCAGCGGCACCCGGCCGAGCGCGATGTCCTGCGACACCTGGACCGTGCTGTTGGCGCCGACGAACACGCCCGACTTCGAGTCCAGCGCCGACCGCTGTGCGCCCGCGACCGCACTGCCCACCGCGATGGTGCCGACCGCCAGCACGCCCACCAGCAGCACGCCGGTGACCGGCCCGACCGCGGCGGCGAGGCGGCGCAACGCCAGTTGGGCGGCCGGAACCCGCCACCACTGCACGCGATGCGACCAGCCCAGCGACCACCGCAACAGCCGGGTCGCGAACAACGCGGCCGCCAGCACCACGAGCAGCGGGAAGGTCAGTGCGGCCACGTCGATCCGCGGCAGTTCGCTGGCCTTCACGGCGGTGCCCAACCCGTTGCGGGACAGGCGAACCCACGCCAGCACGGCCAGCAGCGCGACGACCAGTTCCCACGGCACTAGAGAGAGCCGCCACGAACGCGCGCGGCGCTGGAACGTCCGGTCCGTACGCCACGAAGCCACGAGAACGGTCACAGCCAAAGAAGCAACCACGACAGCCAACACGAAGCCCAACGCCACCCAGAGCGTCCCCCGGGCCAAAACCACCCCAGGTGCGTACAAGGGCAACAACAGCCGTGCGGCAACCAGTCCCAGCAGCCCGCCCAGGACCAGCGGTAACCCGAGCTCCAGCACGCCGCGGCAGCCGAGAGCCAGCGGGCTCGCCCCGCGCACCCACAGCAGCCGCAGCTCGGAATGCCTGCGCTGCGCCCATTGCACGGTCACCGTGCCGACGCCGGCGAGCCCGACCAGCACGCTGACGATCACCAACGGCAGCAGCGCGGACGTCACGTTGCGCTCGGAGGTCCGGGCGGCGGTGATCACGGACGACAGCAGGTCCGTGCGGGTCAGCGGCAGCCCGAGCGACGACACCAGCGCGTTCCCGTTGTCCCGCAACGCCTCCGCCTCGGCGAGCGTCGACAACGGCTCAGTCGGGAACCGCAACGACACCGAGGCCCCCGACGAGAACTCCGGTGGGAGCGAAGCGAGGTCCGCCACCCGCGGCACCCAGATCACCGAGGTGCTGGCGCCGTCGCCGCTCAACGGGTTCGGCACGACCGTCTTCGCCTCGGAACACCACCAGCCGGACACGGGATGCGCGAGATCGGCGTAGATCGCGCTGACGACCAGCGAGGACCCGGTCAGCCGATCACCCACGCGCACCCGCGCGGCGGTGGCGATCGTCTGCGGCACCCACAGCCCGGTGCCGCCGCCTTGGACGACAGTCAGGTGCGACAGCGCGTCCGGGCGGTACCCGAACCGGCCGTAGGTGGCGATACCGTTGAAATCAGGACGGTCGATCCGCGTGTAGACCGCGCCCAGCGGACTGCGCGACGACATCGAGACGACGGTGGCCAGCGGCAGCTCGTCCCCGTCGAGCGAGGGATGCAGGGACTGCGGGCAGATCCGGCCCTGCTGGTACGCGAGAGCCGCGCTGCCGGAGGAGGACGAGTGCAGCACGGCCGCGGCCACCACGAAGCCCAGCAGCAACGTCGTCGCGATGCTCACCAGCAACGTGAGCGGACTCGACAGCGCTGCCCTGGGCGCGGCTCTCCACGGCAACTGCACCAGCGCACGCTAGCTGGCGTTCCGTGATTTTGGGAGCCTTTCGACCTGTGCCTACCGCGACCCCGCGGCCGCCAGCCTCGCGGTGACGGGTTCGAGCTCGGTGATCAGCTCATCGAGTTCGGCGGGCGAGAGTGCGTCGTACGGCGGGGCGGCGAGCTCGTCGGTCAGGGCCTCGACGCGGTGCTGGGTCTCGCGACCGGCGTCGGTGAACCGGCCGTCGGCGTCGACGAGCCCGCGCTCCCGCAGGCCGTCCATGACCGCGGCCAACCGCTTCTTCGGCAGGTGATGGATGCGCCCGAACGTCTCCGGCGGGTGGATGCCCATGGCCAGCGCGCTGAGCACATGTGCTTCTGTGCCACCGATGCGCGTGCAGACGAGAGCGGCGACGTGCCCGTCACCGCGGTGCTCGCGCAGCATGGTCGCGGAGTGCCACAGCCGTGCCACCGGATCGGCCGGCACCGGAAGAGTGCGCATCCCGGCGTACATCACCCGGCCTTCCATGGGCGCGCTCGTCGCGGCTTTCGTGGTCAGGTCGGCGGCGCGCACGAGGCCGGGGGAACCGGCCAGTTCGTCACCGAGGATCCGGCGCAGCGAGGCCGCGCTGCCCCGCTCCCGCGCGGCGAGGGACGCCTCGGGCGGGATCGTCTCCCACGCGCTCGGGATGTGCCGCGCGGCCTCACCGTCGGCGAAGCTGTAGAACGCCGCGTGCACGACCTGCGCCGGCACCCGCCCGAGCGGCGCGGCCCGGCTGGCGAAGTATCCGTCCCAATAGGTGCGGTGGCCGAGCGCGGCCATCTCCTCGTTGCACTCGTCGGCGAAGAACGTGACGAGGCAGATCGGCTCCAGGAGCTCGAACATGCGACGGGCGGTGCTGGCCATGATCTCCATCATGCCCCTGGCTCAGGAGCTGACCGAGCGCATCACGCCGAACCGGGCTCCGAACGGATCGGCGAGCACCGCGATCCGGCCGATCCCGTCCAGCTCGTAGGGCTCGACCACCACCTCGGCGGCACCGGCGGCCTGATCCGGATCGGCCACCTCGAAGTACGGCAACCAGTAGGCGGACGAATCCGGGACCACCGCACCGAACAACCGCCCCGCGCCGGTGCCCGCCGGACGGAAGAACGCGCCGGGAGCGCCCTCGATCGTGGCGACATCCCACGAGAACACCTTGCGGTAGAACGACGACACGTCGGCGGCGAGCGAGTGCAGCTCGATCCACGTCAGCGCTCCGGCGGACGACACCGCGTCGACACCGCGCAGATCTCCCGCCTGCCACACCGCGAACTCCGCGCCGGCGGGATCGGTCAGCTGTGCCATCCGCCCGCTCGTGAAGACGTCGAACGGTTCCAGCCGCACGACTCCACCGGCCGCTGCCGCCGCGCGGGTCACGGCATCGACGTCGGGCGAAGCGAAGTAGATGGTCCACGCCGAAGCAGCGCCGGGTTCGGACAGCGGCCCCACCGCGGCGACCGTTCGCCCGTCGTGAGCGAAGAAGCCGTACCCGCCGGCTTCCGGCCCCAGCGGGACGTGGGTCCAGCCGAGCACCCTGGCGTAGAAGTCAGCGGCGGCAACGACGTCCGGGCTGCCCAGATCGATCCAGTTCGGAGCTCCGGGCACGAAGTCGGTGGTGAGCAAGGGAAGTCTCCAATTCGTCTAGAACTCGCTCGGCTCCGCCCACTTCCAGCGGATGCCGACCCAGTTCACCGACACGTTCGCCTCGAAGTGGTGCACCGAGTTCGTGTGGTCGAGCTCCAGGTCGATCGTCCGGTGCGGCTCCGGTTCCTGCCAGTCCTGCAGGTAGACGTGCGGGTCGGACGGCAGCGCCGCCGGGTCGAAGTGCACCTCGATCAGGCTCTGCGCGAGGAAACACCGCACGCCGGCCGCGTACTCGAAGGTGTCGAGCTGCGTCGGGTCGTGGATGACGAACTCGAACACCCACGTCTCACCCGACGCCAGCGGCTTGTCGAACAGCAGCTCGTCGACCGTCACCTGCTCGGCGTCGTTGCGGGCCGAGCGGCCGAGACGGCAGTTGCGGATGGGCTCGTGCCGCACGTCGGCCGCCTGCACCGAGTCGTCGTAGAAGAAGTGGGCGTAGAAGCGGTCCACGCCGTCCTGACGTGCGCGGACGACCATCCGCGACTCGACCCGCGACGCGTGCCGGGCAGCGTCCACGAACACCCTGTCGTGCCGGGAGACGACCTCCAGGTCGTTGGTGTTGAAGCCGGGCATCATGCCGGGCACGACGTCCGGCCAGCCGCTCGGACCGGTGTGCTCCAGCAGGGTGAGCAGCGAGCGGGACGGCACCTCGAGGAGTTCCTCCAGCACCGCCACCGCCCGCAGCGACTTCGGGGAGATCGGCCGCACCCTGCCCTGCTGCCAGTCGCTCAGCGTCGACAACGCCACCGCCACGTCCTGTTGCGCCAGGCGTAGCCGGAGCCGTTCCAGGGTCAGTCCGCGCCGGCGGATGGCCGCGCGCAAGGCCGAGTGGAACGGTCCGACTTGCAGCAACGCTTCCAGGCTGGGCGTAGTCACGACCGCGAGCCTAGTGACTAGAGCGAGAACCCCTCCGGGAACGGGTCGGTGGGGTCGAGGAGGTACTGGCCCATCCCGGTGATCCACGCGCGACCGGCCACTGTGGGCACAACGGCGATTCGATCACCCAGCGGAACCTCTTCCAGCAACCGGCCGATGAACCTGGTGCCGATGAAGGACTCGTTGACGAAGTCTGCACCGATTCCGAGCTCACCTCGGGCGTGCAGCTGGGCCATTCGAGCGGAAGTGCCTGTGCCGCAGGGTGATCGGTCGAACCAGCCGGGATGGATCGCCATCGCGTTGCGCGAGTCGGCGCCGTCCTGGCCGGGCGCGGTGAACTGGACGTGCTTGCAGCCGCCGATCGCGGTGTCCACGGGGTGCACCGGGCGGTTCACCGCGTTGATCTGGTCCATGATGGACAGACCGGCCGCCAGGATCCGGTCCTTCTCCGCCCGGTCGAACGGGATGCCGAGCTGGTCCAGCGGCAGGATCGCGTAGAAGTTGCCGCCGTACGCCATGTCGTAGCGCACCTCGCCCAGCCCCGGCACGCCCACGACCGCGTCCAGCTCGTGGGCGTAGGACGGGACGTTGCGGATCGTCACGAGCTTCGTGCGGGTGTCGTAGTCGGCGAGCACCAGCCCGGCCGGGGTGTCGAGCCGCACGGTCGTGACGGGCTCGGTCACCTCGACCATGCCGGTCTCCACCAGCACCGTCGCGACGCCGATCGTGCCGTGCCCGCACATCGGCAGCAGGCCGGAGACCTCGATGAACAGCACGCCCCAGTCCGCGTCCTGGCGGGTCGGCGGCTGCAGGATCGCGCCGCTCATCGCCGAGTGCCCGCGTGGTTCGTTGACCAGGAACCGGCGGACGTGGTCGTGGTTCTTGATGAAGTTCAGCCGCTTCTCGGCCATGGTCTCGCCGGGGATCACGCCGACGCCGCCGGTGATCACCCGCGTCGGCATGCCCTCGGTGTGCGAGTCGACCGCGCTGAAGTACTTGGCGAACCTCATGCCGCGTCCAGTTTCTGGGTGGCCAGCACCATGTCCGCGTCGATCTGGTCCAGCTGGGCCTGCGACAACGGGCCGCGCGGGGGACGGCACGGACCGCCGTAGCGGCCGACGAAGTCCATCGAGTGCTTGATCGCCTGCACGAACTCGGTGCGCGAGTCCCAGCGGAACGCCGGCACGAGCCGTTCGTACAGGGCGCGGGCCTCGGCGAGCTTGCCCAGCTGCGCCAGTTCGAACAGTTCGGCGCACTCGGCGGGGAACACGTTGGGGTAGCCCGCGAACCAGCCCGTGGCGCCCATCAGCAGGCTCTCCAGCACGACGTCGTCCGCGCCGGCCACGACGGTGAGGTGCGGGGCGGCGGCGCGGATCTCCAGCACGCGCCGGACGTCCCCGGAGAACTCCTTCACCGCCACCACGTGCTCGATCTGGCCCAGCTCGGCGATCAGGTCGGGCGTGAGGTCGACCTTGGTGTCGATCGGGTTGTTGTAGACCATGATCGGCAGCCCGGCCTTGGCGACCTCGCGGAAGTGGTGCACGACCTCGCCGCGGTTCGCCCGGTACATGGTGGGCGGCAGGCAGAGCACGCCGTCCGCGCCGTCCTCGGCCGCCAGCTCGGCCCAGTGCCGGGCCTGGTGCGCGCCGACGCCGTGCACGCCGATGACCGCGATGCCCTTGTTCTTCACAGCGGCGATGGCGGTTCTGGCCACCTCACGGCGTTCCGCGTCGGTCAGCGACGAGTACTCGCCCAGACTGCCGTTGGGGCCCACGCCGCGGCAGCCGTTCTCGACGACCCACTGGCAGTGCTCGGCCAGCTTCTCCAGGTCAGGGCGCAGTCCAGCCGGGGCTTTCTGGTCCTCGGCGTAGGGGAGCGCGGTGGCGACGATGACGCCGTCGAGGCGTTCGGTCATGACTTCTCCTCCGGGAGTTCGGCGAGTTCGCCAAGGGGGATCGGGACCGCGATCACGCGGCGCTGGCCGTCGAACGGGACACCGGTGAGCTCGGCGGCGTTGCGGGCGCAGACGCGGCCCTGGCAGCGGCCCAGCGCGACCCGGCTGGTGAGCTTGAGTTCGCGCATGCTCGTCGCGTCGGTGAGGTTCTCGAGCCTGACCTTCTCGCACCGGCACACCGTGGTGTCCGGGGTGAGCCACGTCTGCCAGCCGGGTTGAATCTCGTGCGCTCGTTCCAGGGCTCCGGCGAACAGACGGCCCCTGCGCACGGCCTCGACGGCTGCTCGCGGCGGTTCCTGTTGTGCCGCGGCGGCTCCGGCGATGACGCCTTCGGCTTCGGCCAGGTCCGCGCCGCCGATGCCGGTCACCTCGCCGGCCGCGTAGACGTTCTCGACCGACGTTCGCTGGTGCTCGTCGACGTCGAGGAAGTCGTTGGTGCGCTTGGCGTTCGGCACCAGGTCGGTGCGGGGCAGGAAGCCGTAGCCGATGCACACGAGGTCGGCGTGCTCGGTGCGGTGGCTGACCGGGCGCCAGTGGCGGTCGAGCTTCGCGACGGTGACGCGGTGGCCGTGCTTGGCGATCACCGCGGTCCGGGTTTCCAGGTGTGTCAGCACTTTGCGGTACCGGGCGAGTTCGGCGATCTTGTGCCGGTTGGCCAGCACAGCCCTGGACTCGCGCAGCCACCTGGTGGGGGAGGAGGCCTCGTAGACGCCGACGAGCGTGGCGCCGAGATCCCGCAGCGCGGTGGCGACGGGCAGCAGGAACGGGCCGGTGCCCGCGACGATCACGCGTTCGGCGAGGGTGACGCCCTGCTTGGCGAGGGCCTGGGCGGCGCCCGCGGTGATCACGCCGGGGCCGTCCCAGCCGGGGAAGGGGAGTGGCCGGTCGTAGGCGCCGGTGGCGATGATCAGCGCGTCGAACGGGAGCTGCCGCGGACCTCGCAGATGCAGCGTGCTCCCTTCGACCAGCCAGGCTTCGGTGTTCTTGAGGTGCGTGACGCCGTGATGGCTGAACTTGGCGCGTCCACGCAGGTACTGGCCGCCCGCTTCCGGTTCCGAGTCGACCATGGTGACCTCGGCGCCCGCGTCGGCGGCGGTCCTGGCGGCGGCCATTCCGGCCGGTCCGGCCCCTACGACCACGATCCTCATGGCTTCGTCCTGATCACGTCGCCGTCGCGCAGCTGGTGGCGGCACGCACGGACCTCGGGTACGCCGTTGATCTCCGCGACACAGCCGAAACAGACGCCGATGCCGCAGAAGTACCTGCCCGGCAACAGCTCCGCGACATGCGCGACGTCGCGCTGGAGGCCGTTGAAGGTCACCTTCACACCATCACCTCCGGACGGTCGACGCGGAACGGATGAGGATCGAGGAACGGCGTACCGCCGGTGAGCAGCTCGGCGAGCAGGCGCCCGGTGGCCGGGGCGAGGCCGACGCCCGCGCCCTCGTGACCGGTGGCGTGCCACAGACCGGGCGTGCGCGGGTCTGCGCCGATGATCGGCAGGTGATCGGGGGCGTACGGGCGGAAGCCGCCGTACGCGCGCATGACCGGGACGTTCACCAGCATGGGGAAGAGCGCGATCGCCCTGCGCGCCAACGCTTTCAGCACCTTGCTCTCGATCGTGTCGTCGAAGCCCTTGCGCTGGCGGCTCGACCCGATCAGCACCGTGCCTGCCTGGGTCGACTCGACGACGCCGGACGTCTGCAGGTCCGCGTCGCCGCTCGCGACCGCGCCGACGTAGTCCGCGTCGTAGACCTTGTGCCGGATCGTGCCGGGGATCGGGGTCGTCACCAGGACGACGCCGCGCCGGGGGAGCACGTTGACGCCGAAGTTCCGCGCCCACGGGCCGGTGGCGTTGACGACCGCGCCGCAGCTGATCACGCCCTGTGTCGTCGTGACCGAGCGGCCGTCCGTTGTGGACACCTCGGCGCGGGTGATCCTGATGCCGCGCAGCAGGGTTCTGGTGGCCTTGACCGGGTTGAGCTGGGCGTCCTGCAGGTAGTGGACGGCGGCGGTGATCTCGGGGTTGAGGTGCGGCTCGTGGCTCAGCGCTTCCTCGGCGGTCAGCTCGCAGGCGTCGATGCCTGCCGCGCGTTGCCCGGCGGCGAAGGCCTTGAGGGGAACGGAGGCGTCCGGTGTCGTGGCGACGACCAGCCCGCCCTTCTCCTCCCACTCGGCGTCCTCTGCCAGCTCCGGCCACAGTTCCCGGCTCGCTTTGGCGAGTTCGAGCTCCGGCCCCGGCTCCTTGTCGCTGACCAGGACGTTTCCCTCACCGGCCGCGCTGGTGCCCGACGCCGGTCCGTGGCGGTCGATGACGAGAACGTCGAGCCCGCGTGCCTTCAACGCCTGGGCGCACGCGGCCCCGATGATGCCCGCGCCCATGACCACGACGTCCGGGTGCATCGCCACCTCCGTTCATTAGAATGAACGTTAGTGCTTCGGATACTCCAGCACCAGTACCGAGCTGACCTCACCGTCGATCGTCTCGTACAGGTGCGGGATCGAGCCGGGGAAGCACACGTAGTCGCCCGGTCCGAGTTCGTACGGTTTGTCCGCGGGCCCGACCCTCAGCTGACCGCTGGTGACCAGCACGTGCTCCTTGCCGGGATGACCTTCGCTGGTCTGGGTGTCGCCAGGCCGGACGCGCTGGTCGTAGATCTCCAGCACCGTGTCCCCGATGTCCATCCGCCGCATCAGCCGCAGGTCGACGGCGTTGCTGCTGAGCACCTCGACGTCCCGCGCCCGCACCAGCACCACGTCCGGCGGCGTCCGCTCGGTCACCAACTCGGACACAGGCACGTCCAAAGCGTTCGACAAACTGAACACTGTCTCGATCGTGGGGTTGCCGGAGCCGCTCTCCAGCTGCGACAGCGTGCCCTTGGCGATGGACGACCGCCGCGCGAGCTCCGACAGCGACAGCCCGCGCTGCTCCCGGAACGCCCTGATGTTGGCGCCAAGCACCTGACCCGCACTCATAGCCACTGATCGTTGCATAGGCTTGCGCACATGACTGCGTACACGGAGGCGGAGGGTCAAACCCTCCGCACGGCCGTTTTCGGTGCAATGGTGCTGGTGTCCACGGCGGACCCGGGCTCCGTCGACGAGGAGAGCCACGCCGGGATCAGGGCCATGTCCCTGCTGACGGACGACCTGCGCGCCATCATCGCCGCCGCCCCGCCCGCCCTGCCCAAGGGCTCGGCGTCCGATGTGGAGGCAGGCGTCCTGGCCGCGCTGCGCTCCTCCGTCGAGATCATCACCGCCCACGAACCGCGCGACGTGCCGATCTTCCGCGCCGCCGTGACGGAGATGTGCCGCTCGGTCGCCGGCGCGGACGGCGAGGTGGCCGCGGCCGAGAGGGTCATGGTGACCCGCGTCGTCGAAGCCCTCGCCTAGCGGAGCCTGCCGGCGAACTCCCCGGCCAGGTCGACGAGGTGCTGCTCGCTGGTGGCCGTGAGCTGCAGATCGATCAGCACCTCGTCCACGACCTCGCCCGCCCGCACCAGGTAGTCGGCGATCTGGCCGACCGTGCCGCGGATCGGCACCTGCCGCGGGTCCACCGGCTCGTCGGTGAGGACCGGGTTGACCCGCGTCGGCATCCGCAGCGCGCGGTCCCCGGCCATCTGCTTGAGCGCGTTCACGGTCTGCGTGAGCAGCGGCAGCGGCAGCCCGACACCGAGCCAGCCGTCGGCCTTCCTGGCGATCCGCGCGAGCCCCCGCGGCGTGAACGCGGCCAGCAACACAGGCGGATGCGGCCGTTGTACCGGCTTCACGTCGACCACCGACTCCGGCACCGTCCAAAGTTTTCCGTTGTGCGCCACGGGATCGCCGGTCCACACGGCCTTCAGCACGTCCAGGGTCTCGTCGAGCCGCGCACCCCTGCCCCCCCACGGCACGCCCGCGGCCTCGTACTCGTCGCGCGACCAGCCGAGCCCGATGCCGACGTCCAACCGGCCGCCGCTGAGCTGGTCGATCGTGGTGAGCGTGCGGGCCAGCAACGCGGGCGGGTGCCACAGCGCGTTCAACGTGCTGGTGCCGAGCCGCGCCTTCGAGGTGACGGTGGCCGCCGCGGTCAGCACGACCAGCGGGTCGAGGAACCGCGTGTACTCGGGCGGGACGACGCCGTCGTGGCTGGGGTAGCGGTCGCGCGGGTGCGTGGGCAGCAACATGCGGTCGGACACCCACAGGCTGTCGTAGCCGAGCCGTTCGGCTTCCACGGCGACTTTGAGTGATGTCGCCGTGTCCGCGAACTCGCCGTATTGGGGCAGGGCCAGGCCGATGCGCATGCGATCACCCTGGCACAGGTGGCATGGGAGCGCTCTCGCGTCGTCTCAGGTGGCGCTGACCTTCTCGTACTCGACGGCGAGTGCCCGCAGTGCTTCGGAGATGTCGTCCGGTAGCCAGCCGACCGCGAGCGTGTCGCGCACCGGTTCCAGCGCGGAATCCGCCGTGGAGGCTCGTTCCGCCGGGTCGGAGGCGTCGATGCCGGCCAGTCCTGCCTCGACCGCCTTGCCGGTGTCGCCGAGGAACGCCCAGGTCTCCGCGAGGTCCAGCAGTGCCCACTGGCCCGGACTCTCCGCGGTCACCCACACCGCCAGCGAGTGGAGCTTGCGGAAGTCGGCGATCGCCTTGTTCCGCGACTCGTCGTCCTCGGCGAGCCAGATGTCCAGGCGGGCGATGTTGGCCTGTGCGTACGTGCTGTCGTTCTTGTTGATGCGCGCGGCCTCCTGGTAGGCGGCGCGTGCCTTCTGCAGGAGCGACCTGTCGCCGGTCTCGCGTGCCTGGCGGCGATACGCGCCTCCGAGGCTCGCGTGTGCGTCACCGTCGTCGGGATCCTTGGTGACTGCCTCGGTCAACGAGCGAATCGCTGCGTGGAGGTCGTGGTGCTTGCTTTGTGCGATGCCGAGTTCCCGCCACCAGCGGGCTGAGTCGGGGTCGAGCCTGGTGGCCTTGTCGAGGTGCGAGATCGCCTTGGTGTAGTCGCGCATCTTCCAATACGCCTTGCCGATCTCGCCGTGAGCGTCTGCCCTGGCGGGGTTCACGTCGGGGTGGAGTACTTTCTCTAGCAGTGTCACCCGGTCGCTGAGGCGGTCCGCCTGCATGGCCGCGTTGAACAGATCATCACCGCGGACCCGGCGCAGCTGCTCCAGCTGTTCCTCCATGCGCCGCTGTCCGCTGCGCGAGACGACCACCAGGTCGCGGCCCTGAAGGACCAGGCTGTCGACGTGGTCTGGATCTTCGAGGCCGTTCACGATCGTGTTGACGACCTCTTCCTTGGCCGCCTCGAGTTCGCTCGGGTCTTTGCCGTACAGCGTGTATCGGTACCCGCCTTCCGCGTTGAACAGCACGTAGGACGGGTGTTGGCTGGTGAGGATCGTGACGTTGTCGCGCATGGACCACCGCACGCCGAGTTCGAGGTAAACGTTCGGGTTGGCACCGGTCAGGTCCGCGATGTAGACATCGGCGTTGATCGCCTCGCTGTACATGGTGAAGTGGATGGACCCGGCCTTTTGCCGGTCTTTCTCCACTTGCACCTCCACCTTGCGGGAGAGCCGGCTCTCGAGCATGGTGCCGATCGCCAGGTACAGATGCTTCTTGATCGCTTCTGCAGCAGTCCAGTTGGTGTGCTTGCCGACCATCGTGCCCGGCATCGCCACGAAGACCTTCAACGGCGTAGTCATCGGTTCGCTCCTAAGCGGGTCACGCTGTGCTGGGGCGCGACGCGAGCCACGCGGTGTGTTCCTTGCTGATCACGGCTTCGGCGTCGGCGACCACGTTCGACCACTCGCTCTCGGCGGTGGAGGGCAGTCGCGTGTAGATGTCGGCCAGCTCGCCGGCCGCGGCCGAGTAGGCGACCTTGAGGTTCTCGAACTGCCGGAGTCCTATCCAGGCCGCGCCGCCCGCTACCGCCGCGGCCATCACGCCGGACAGGTCGACGTCCCAGGCGCCGTTGATCCGCAGGATGGCGAACAGGATCGCGACGAACTCGCCGGCGAACAGCAGGACGCGGGCGATGTTCGCGCGGGTCTCGTTGCCCGCAGCCTTGTCGCGGTACCAGTTCAGCTGGCTGAGCACGCGGTCGTCGCGGTAGACGGCGAGGCGTTCGGCGAACGGTTTGGCGCGCAGTTCGGTCATGACGCGGTCGCCGGTGGGGTTGGTGCTGGTGAGCAGCAACGTCCTGCGGTGTTCGGAGACGGCTTCGGAGATGCTGGCTTCGAGGTCCCTGCGGGCGTTGAGGGCGGTGTCGGGGAACGGGTCGCCCGCGACGGCGTAGCGCCAGGCCAGGGACTTCACGCGTTCGGCCACGGCGCGGCCGGCGTTCCACTTCAGCTCGGGATGCATGACCCACAGCAGGAACTCGGCGAACAGCGCGACGAGGAAGCCCGCGAGTGCCACCCAGGCCCAGAAGTCGACGCCTCCGCCGATCTGCCACTTGAACGCGCCTCCCACGGCGGCGGCCACCGCGCCGAGCAGGCGGATCCGGCTGAGCAGCAGCGTGTTGCGCTGGCCGTCGCGAGATGCCGCCTCCGCGTCGTGGTAGAAGCCGGGCAGGTGGTCGTCGTTCATCCGGTTCCTTCTCTCCTCTTCCGACAACGGTGATCGTGAGACACCAAACGTGTGTTACCACGCCGCCGCCCTAACGGTGGCCGCTTCCAGGACGATGTAGGGGTGTTCACCCGTACAGCGGAGAGGTTTCCGGGATGCCCGGCGAGGGGACATATGCCGCGTTCATCTCGTACAGCCACGCTACGGATCACGCGCTCGGGCCGTTGCTGCAGGAGGGCGTCGAGAAGTTCGCGAAGCCCTGGTACCGCGCTCGCCGGCGGCGGGTGTTCCTCGACAACTCGGTGCTGGCGGCGGAATCCGATCTGACGCAGGCGATTCTCGACGGCCTGGCGAACGCCGACAACTTCCTGCTGCTCGCCTCACCGGCTTCCGCGCAGTCTCGCTGGGTCGCGAAAGAAGTGGCCTGGTGGCTGGAGAACCGCGACCGCCGGACCCTGTTCGTGCTGCTCACCGACGGCGAGGCGGTGTGGGACAACGGGGTCCTCGACACCGGGCGCACCACCGCGTTGCCGGAGGCGTTGCACGACGTTCCTGAACCGCGCTGCGTCGACCTGCGCGGCGTTCGCGACATCGCGCTGGACCCGCGCAACCCGCAGTGGGAGTCGGTGCTGGCGGACGTGGTGGCGCCGCTCGACGGCATCGAGAAGACCGAGCTGATCGGGCACCACATCACCGAACGCCGCCGCACCAAGCGAACCGTCACCGCCGCGATCTCCGTCCTGGTCGTCCTGCTGGCCGCCGCCGTGATCTTCGCGGTCCGTTCGGAGCAGCAGAGCGACCGGGCGCAGCGGCAAACGCTCGTCGCCACGTCACGCCAGCTCGTCGCGCAGGCCGCAGCCATCCGTGACTCACGGCCGGACATCGCACGTCAGCTGCTCGCCCAGGCCTACCGGATGTCACCGACCGCGGAAGTGCTCGGGGCGTTGATGGAAAGCCCGTCGATCCCACGGCTCGTGCCGACCCCATCGACGGCCGTGGACGTGGCGTTCAGCCCGCGGGAGAACGTGATCGCGGTGGCGACGAAGGAAGGGATCGCACTGTACGAGGGCATGTCCGAACGCGCGAAGATCCCGTTGACCGACGCGACCGCGGTGCGGTTCAGCCCGGACGGCGAGCTCGTCGCGGCGACCACGTCCGGCGGTGCCGTGCTGGTCGCCGAGGCCGCCGATCCGGTGCGGAGATCCGTCTGGAACGCGGGCACGACCGGACTGAGCTCGCTCGCGTTCGTCCCCGGCAAACCTGTCCTGACGGTCACCGGCAGTGCCGCGCGGACGTGGCTGCTCGACGTCACCGATCCGCCGGCGCCCAGGCTGATCACTGACTTCGCACCGAACAGTGACTCGCTCGGCACGACGAGCGCGGTCAGCGCCGACGGGAGGACCATCGCGCTGCCCGGCTCGGAGGACACCGTCGAGTTGTGGGACATCACCGGGAGCCCCACCAGGAAAGCCGTCCTCGCCGGGCACACCGGCGACGTTCGGATCCTGCGGTTCGCCTCCGTCGGAGACCTGCTCGCCAGCGGTGCCCAGGACGACACGGTCCGGTTGTGGAACACCGCGATCCCGGGGCAGTACAGCGTGCTGTCCGGCGCGAGCCTGTTCGTGCAGTCGCTGGCCTTCGCCCCGGACGGGGTGGCGCTCGCGTTCGGTGACGGCAACGGTGTGGTCCACCTGTGGGACGTGAGCGATCCGATCCGGCCGCGCACGTCCCAGCCGCTGCTCGGCCACACCGACACGATCCACGGGCTGTCGTTCAGCGCCGACTCGCGCACCCTCGCCACGGCCGGCGGGAACGTGCGGCTGTGGAACGTGCTCAACGCCGCCCGCTCGGCCGCTGTCACGGTGTTGCCCGGCCACAGCCACACCCTGGCGTTCGGGGCGAACCACCAGCTGGCCACGGGATTCCCGACGAAGCTCTACGACCTGACGAACGTCACGCGCCCCCGTGAGATCCGCACGCTCAGGACGTTCAACGTCGGCGGCAGCCCGCAGCTCGCGTTCAGCCCCGACGGCACGCGGATCGCCAGCGGGCTGCCGGTCGCGCTCACCGATCCCGCGACCGGCGACACACCGGTGCACACCGACCACGCGGCGAGCGTCGTGTTCCGCCGGGACGGCGAGCTGATCGGCGCGGCGCCGTCCCCCGGAGTCTTCCGGCTCTGGGTGCCCGACGGCGACCGGGTGCGGGCCGCCGCCGAGCTGCCGGGATCCGACGTCACCCCGCACGGCATCTCGTTCGGCTCCGACGACCGCGCCGTGACCAAAGGGGACAAGGGCGAGACCCTGCAGCTGTGGGACGTCCGCGACCCTGACGCGCCTCGGCTGCTGCGCTCCTACGACACGAGGACAGACCCGATCGAGTCCGTCCTGTTCCACCCCACCGGCGACGTCGTGATCACCGGCAGCCGGACCGGGCTGATCACCGTGTGGGACATCGCGGACGGCGTCCGGCCCGCGACCGCGCTCAGGCACCTGGGCGGCGTTCGCCACCTCGCGCTGCACCCCGACGGGAAGCGGCTGGCCAGCGCGGGCGTGTCTGGCGAGGTCGTGTTGTGGGACATCACCGATCCTGCACGTCCGGTCGAGGTGTCGACCTTGCGCGCGGGCGGGCGCTACACCGCCGCGGCCATCGCGTTCAGCCCGGACGGCACGATGCTCGGCGGTGCGGACGGCGTGCGCACGACCATCTGGAGCATCGACGTGCCGCAGTTGCTCTCGCGGCTGTGCACGGATTCATCCCGCATTCCGGAAACCGAGTGGCGGCAGTACCTTCCGGACGTCCCTTACGACCCGCCGTGCGCGTGAAGGGAGCCTCATGAGACGCGTTCTCCCGCTGGTGCTGGTCCTCTCCGCGTGCGGTGGTCCCGCGAGCGGACCCAGGATCACCGGACAGACAGAGCCGGGCCCGACGGTCGCGGTGACGACGAACCCGCCGTCCTCGGCCGCCGGGCGGGCGCTCGGACCCGCGCCCGATGATCTTCGTGCGGTGGACTGGCGGCAGGCCACGCTGCCCGCCGTGTTCTGTCACGTCGAGAAACCGGTGCGGCTCCTGGACGGCACCGCCCGTGCGACCTCGGCGCTGTGGGGCACGGTCGAGGTGTTCCTGGACGTCGACGTGCACTACGGCGACGTCGACGGCGACGGCAGGGAGGAGGCCGCGATCTCGCTCGGCTGCGACAACACCGGCGGTACCGCGTCCAGCCAGCTCGCGTTCGCGTTCGCGGTGGTGACGGCTCGAGGTGGACAGCTGGAGCTGGTGGGGGAGATCGCCGCGACGACGATGCGGGACGACGCGCCACACGTGCCGTTGCTCGCTGAGCCGCAGTTCGAGAAGGGCGCGATCACCGTGAAGGAGCTCTGGTACCGGCCGAGCGACGCGAACTGCTGCCCGACCGGCGCCTCGCTGACCAGGTGGTGGCTGCGCGACGGCACGTTGAAGGCCGATCCGGCCGTGCAGGTGTCCTGACAGATCGGATGGGTCTGGTCGACCCAGGCGTAACAGGGACTTGACCCGCGTTGTTCCGGTTGTAATCATCGGACCTCTCGCCGCCGCCCCGACGAGAATGCGTGGGTCATGGCTCTACGACGTTTGTGCGCGGCCGTCGTGGCCGCGTTGCTCGCTGGTCTGCTCACGGTGGCCGTGTCGGCACCGGCGCAGGCCGAGGTGCAACACCCGAGACAGGAATGGCTGCGCAAGTCCACCGCCGGCCTGTTCCTGCACTGGGGCATGTTCACCGCCCCGAAGCACCTGAACTGCGCCGAGTGGGAACGTGACGTCACCGGCGGAGGGTGGACCCCCGACTACTGGATCGACGAGGCCCGCAAGCTCGGCGCCTCCTACGTCGTGCTGGCGACGTTCCACAGCAGGCTGGGCTACGCACGCCCGTGGCCGTCGAAGATCCCCGGCAGCTGCGCGACGCAACGCGACCTGCTCGGCGAGCTGACCAAGGCGGGCAAGGCCAAGGGCGTCAAGGTCATCCTCTACATGACCGACGACCCGCAGTGGCACAGCGAGCAGGGCGTGCAGATGCTCGACTCGAAGGCCTACTCCGACCACAAGGGCGAGCAGGTCGACCTCACCACGCGTGAGGGCTTCGGCAAGTACAGCTACGACCTCTTCTTCGAGGTCATGAAGAACTACAACGACCTCGCCGGGTTCTGGATCGACAACGACAACGAGTACTGGGAGCGCAACAAGCTCTACGAACAGATCCGGCAGCTGCAACCCACCTGGTTGTTGAGCAACAACAACGAGGACACGCCGATCATGGACACGGTCTCGAACGAGCAGAAGACCGGCATGTTCCCGTCCTACGACTACCCGGCGGCGACGTTCACGCCGATGCCGCGCCTGTCCGAGGCCTGCTACAAGCTGCCCAACACGGGCGACTGGTGGTACGACGGCGGCAACCACGCCGTCGACACGCGCCTGAACACCGGCCGCTACATCACCAACGCGGGTGCCTCGATCAAGTCGCTGATGGCCGAAACGCCGATGGTGAACGGCAAAATGCCCGCGCAGCAGGAGGCGTACAACAACTTCATGTCCTCCTGGGTGCCGCCGATCCAGGAGTCGATCCAGGGCGTCGAGGGCGCCGGGTACATGTACGGCGGCATGCAGCCGGGGTTCTGGAACGACGGCGCGCACGGCGTGATCACCATCAACCCCAAGACGGGCAAGCAGTACGTGCACGTGGTGACGAAGCCGCGCGCTGACTTCGTTCGGTTGCGGGACAACGGCTATCGCGTGACCGGCGTCAAGGATCTGCGAACCGGCGAGCGGATGAGCTTCTCGCAGTCCGGCGGGCACCTGACGATCCAGGGCATCACGAAGTGGGACGAGTACGACACGGTGTTCTCCGTGGAAACCGCTGGGCAGCAAGGCTTCTACACCGGCGTCAAGGCGTCGGCGACGTCCTCCGAGGACGGCTTCCCCGCGGCGAACCTGACCGACGGCAGCTACGAGAAGTACTGGGACGCCAACGCGGCCCAGCCCGTCTCGATCTCGCTGGACCTCGGCCGGCGCAAGGAGGCCGCGTTCCTCGCGATCAACCAGCGCGAGTCGTCCCCGACGCACGCCCGTGTGTCGTTCGGCCGTCCGGAGGATTCGAGTCGCATCAAGGACTACCAGCTGACGGCGTCCAACGACGGCCGCAACTGGTGGCACGTGCGGACCGGTGCGTTGCCTTCCGCTCGTGGCACGCAGTTCATCGACATCGGGTCGCAGGAGGCCCGGTTCCTGAAGCTGACCGTGCTCAACACGTGGGGCGGACCGCGGGCGCCGGTCTACTTCAAGGAACTGAAGATCGACGAGATCCGGGTCGGTCACAGCTATCCGCGTTCGGTCCGGGACGGTGGTCTCGAGGCGGAGGACGCGGCGCGGTCGGGTTCGGCGCGCAGTGAGTTCTGCGAGGCGTGTTCCGGCACGCGGCAGGTGACCGGGCTCGGCGGTGGCGAGCGCAACGCCGTGACGTACCGGGATGTTTCCGTTGCCACGGCGGGGACTTACCGCCTGCAGCTCGACCTGACGTCGTCCGCGGCCTCCTCCGTCGCGGTGTCCGTGAACGGCGGTGCGCCGGTTTCCGTCGCGGTGCCCGCGGATCGGGCCGACGTGCCCGACCCGACGTCGGTCGCGGTGCCGTTGACCGCGGGCCGCAACACGCTGAAGGTGTTCAGCACCGGCAGGTCCCTCGGCCTGGACCGGATCTCGGTCGGCGGGCTGCCGCCGTCGAACTACACGCCGAAGACGACACTGACCGTCGAACCCCATGGCGTGCAATGGGTTTCGCCAGGCCAGCAGACCGTGAAGATCACCGCACGACTGCGTCTCGACGCCGACGACCAGATCGACAACGTGTCGCTGGCACCGGTGCTGCCCGCCGGCTGGACGCTGACCGGCGCACCCGCGACGCGCACGTCGATGCGGCTGGCGGGCCTGCTGGAAGGCACCTGGACCGCGACCTCGCCCGCCGGGCAGGACGTGGGTTCGGTCAGCATCCCGGTGACCGCGTCGTTCCAGCTGCTGAGCTCCGACCGCAAGGTGTCGGGTTCGGTGCCGCTGCGCACCAGGCCCGCGGACCGCGTGTTCGTGCGCGAGGCGGAGGACTCGGCGAACGTGTTCGGCAGCACGGGTCTGACCAGCTGCGGATCGTGCTCCGGTGCGGAGAAGGTGCGCAACATCGGCGGCAGCCCGGACGCCGCGGTGACGTTCCCGAACGTCGTCGTGCCCGCGGCGGGTGCGTACCGGATGTTCATCCAGTTCACGGTGAACGGGCCGCGCTCGTACTTCGTGACGGTGAACGGCGGCGCGCCCGTGGAGGTCAAGCTCGACGGGGTCGGCAACAACACCCCTTACGTGGCCGAGGTTCCGGTGACGTTGAACGCGGGCGCGAACTCCATCAGGTTCGGCAACGACAAGGCCGGCGCTCCTGATCTGGACCAGATCGCGATCGCCTGATCTCCCGGCGGAACGGCACCCCGCCTCGGTAGGGTGCCGTTCCCATGGGGGAATTCCACAGGTTGCACCTGGCGGCGGCGTTCGGCACGGCGCAGGAAGTGGCGGCGCGGCTGGAACAGACCGACGACGTCGACGTGATCTTCGACGGCCGCACGGCGTTGTGGCAGGCCGTGAACGCGCGGAAGTTCGACAGCGTCGAGCTGTTGCTGGCCGCTGGCGCTGATCCGGCGCGCCCCATGATGTCCGGCTGGTCGCCTGCCCGCCTCAGTCTCACCACCGCGCATCCTCTGGCCACCGACGAGGTCCTCACCCCGGAGGAACAGGCCGCTGTGGAGGAACGCGACCGGCTCGTCGCGGCGCTCGCCGGATTTCCCGAGGCGGACGGCTTCAGCCTTGCCTGCGTCGCGGGCATCGACGCCGGCGAGGCCACGCGGCGACTGAAGGCGTACGTGGTGCCGGACGACGAGGTTCCGGACGTCACCGACTGGTGGGAAGAACCGTTCGAGGACGACAACGAGCTCGCGATCGGCGTCACCGACGTGCCGGGCGGATGCGTTCTCATGCAGCCCTGGTACTTCACCGCCTCCACCCCGGTGGTGGCGAACCGGCTTTCGGCAGGCACGGTCGTGTACGCCATGTACGCGAATCCCAAGAGCGGCAACCAGGGCAGGATCGACCGCGACGGTGAGATCGTCGGCTGGGACCTGCATCCCGGCGGGTCTCCCAGCGAAGCGGACACGACGTCCGAGGTGTTGCTGGCGCACCTGTACGCCCACGACGCCGTCGCGTACTGCTGCGCCTACGTGGGGCTGCGGCCGGAGGACGACAGGGCGTTCACTGAGCCGAACCGGTGGCTGCTCCTTCCCGATCGGGACTACTGGCACGCATGATGGAGGGATGCTGGAGGCACTGAGGCGTCAGCTGAGCGAGAGTCTCTTCGAGCGGGTCGCGGGTCCGGAGCGCGAGAAACACGCGCGGCGGATCCACGAGACGCCCGGACCGCGCATGTTCGCCGACGACCGGCCCATCCGGCACGTTCACGCTGATCACGCCATGTTCATCGGCGGGCTGCGGGCGTTGCTGCTGCAGTCGTTGCACCCGCTGGCGATGGCCGCGGTCGCCCAGCACTCCGACTACCGCACCGATCCGTGGGGACGGTTGCAGCGCACGAGCCTGTTCATCGGCGTCACCACCTACGGCACGGTTGCGGACGCGCAGAAGGCGATCGCACGGCTGGGGCGCGTGCACGAGCACATCCACGGCACCGCGCCGGACGGTCGTCAGTACCGCGCCGACGACCCGCACCTGCTGGCCTGGGTGCACGTGGCGGAGGTCGACAGCTTCATGCGCTGTCACCGGAAGTACGGCGAGAAGCCACTCGACGACTACGACGAGTACGTCGCGGACATGGCTGTCATCGGGGAGGCGCTGGGCGTCGTGGATCCGCCGCGCACGACCGCCGAGCTCGAAGCGCGGCTCGACTCCTACCGGCCAGAGTTGAAGAGCACTCACGACGCCCGCGAGGCGGCGAGGTTCCTGCTGCTCAAAGCCCCGTTGCCGGTGTTGGCCCGTGGTCCGTACGCGATCCTGTCCGCCACCGCGGTCGCCAGCCTGCCGGTGTGGGCGCGGATTCCGTTGCGGCTGCCCTATCTGCCGATCGCGGAGGCCACCGGCGTGCGGTTGGCGGGCCACGCGTTGATGCGCGGCCTGCGCTGGGTCACCGGCTGAGGAAGTCCGTCACCAGGGGAGTCGCCACGTCGCGGAACTCCTCGAAGTAACCGTGCCGCGCGCCCTCGATCAGGTGCATCCGCGCGCCGGGGATGCGTTCGGTGATCAGGGGAGCGTTCGCCGTGGGGTTGAAGACGTCCTCGGTGCCGTGCACGACGAGAGTCGGCGCGGTGATCGACGGCAGGACGTCCCACGCGTTGTGCTCGGCGCTCGCGAACAGGTGCCGCTTGCGTGCGTGGGGCGGCATCTGAGGGTCGCCGAGCGTGTTGAACGGGCCGCGGTACGCCGGTGTGTACATCAGCTCTTCCAACGCCCTGCGCGCCTTCATCGCGTCGATCTGCGCCAGCGACCTGCGCACCTCGGCGCTGCGCTCGATCGCGTGCGGGCCGCCGGGGGAGGTGCAGCCGAGCACGAGCCGTTCGACCCGGTCGCCGTGCGAGGCCGCGATCCACTGCGCGATCCGGCCGCCCATGGAGGTGCCGTAGACGTGCGCCGTGCCGATGCCGGCGTCGTCGAGGATCGCGACGCAGTCCGACGCGAAGAGCTGGGTGCTGTACGGGGCGTCGGGCTTGTCGCTGGAACCGGTGCCGCGGTGGTCGGTGACGATCGTCGTGAACGCCGCCGAGAAGTCCGGCCGCACCTGTGACCACCAGCGGGAGGAGTTGGCCTGGCCCGCGATCAGCAGCAGGGGAGGACCGGAGCCTTCGACCGAGTAGAAGAGCTTGGTCCCGTCGGCGGCACGAGCAAGAGGCACGACTGAACAGTCTAGAACCTTGACTCGGGGGTAGATGGTCTAGTCCAATTCGAGGTGACCCCCTGCCGGCCGCCAACGCGTGAGGGATGGAACCCATGCTGTTGTTCGCTCGAATATCCGCGGTGGCCGCACTGGTGCTCGGCACCGTGATCGTGAGCCTCGCCCCTGCCAACGCCGCCGGTGTGACGGCGACGTTCTCCAAGAACGGCTGGGCCACCGGGTACACCGCGACGGTGACGATCAAGAACGAGACCAGCGCGGCCATCAGTTCGTGGAAGGTCGAGTTCGACTACCCGGCCTCGACCTCCGTCGGTGCCTACTGGGACTCGCTGCTCACCAAGAGCGGCAACCACAACACGTTCGTCAACCGCGAGTACAACGGCTCGGTCGCGCCCGGCGCCAGCGTCACGTTCGGCTTCAACGCCGCCGGCACCGCCGACCCGGCGAACTGCACGATCAACGGCGCGGCGTGCACCGGTGGCACCGGGCCGACGACGTCTTCGACCACGACGACGACCACCACCACTACTACTACGACGACGACCACGACGACGACCGGCCAGCCGCCGACCGGCAGCCTGCCGCGCAAGGTGCTCGTCGGCTACCTCCACGCGAGCTTCGCCAACGGCTCCGGCTACATCCGCATGAGCGACGTGCCGGACGAGTGGGACGTCATCAACCTGTCGTTCGCCGAGCCCACCAGCGCGACGAGCGGTGACCTGCGGTTCAGCCAGTGCCCGGTGGCGGAGTGCCCGAACGTCGAGTCCGAGGCCGAGTTCATCGCCGGAATCCGTGCCCAGCAGCAAAAGGGCAAGAAGGTCAACATCTCCATCGGCGGGCAGAACGGCCAGGTGCGGCTCGAGACCACGGCGGCGCGCGACGCCTTCGTGCGATCGGTCGGCGCCATCATCGACAAGTACGGCCTGAACGGCCTCGACGTCGACTTCGAGGGCCACTCGCTGTCGCTGAACCCCGGTGACCTCGACTTCAGGAACCCGACCACGCCCGTGGTCGTGAACCTGATCTCGGCGCTGCGGACGCTGAAGTCCCGCTACGGAGCCAACTTCGTGCTCACCATGGCACCGGAGACGTTCTTCGTGCAGGTCGGCTACCAGTTCTACGGCGGCACGGGCACCGGCGACGCGCGCACGGGTGCGTACCTGCCGGTGATCGAGGCCATGCGCAACGACCTGACGTTGCTGCACGTGCAGGACTACAACTCCGGACCCGTGATGGGGCTGGACAACCAGTACCACAACATGGGTGGTGCGGACTTCCACGTGGCGATGACCGACATGGTGCTCGCCGGGTTCCCGGTGCGCGGTGACACGTCGAAGTTCTTCGCGCCGTTGAAGCAGGAACAGGTCGCGATCGGCCTGCCCGCCGCGCAGTACGCGGGCAACGGGTTCACGTCCGTCGCGGACGTTCACACCGCGCTGGACTGCCTCACCAAGGGCACGCGGTGCGGCAGCTACAAGCCGAAGGGCGTGTACCCCAACCTGCGCGGCCTCATGACGTGGTCGATCAACTGGGACAAGTACAACAACTACGAGTTCTCCAAGGCCCACCGGGCTTATCTGCCCCGATGAGACGGGTGGGGGCGGCACCGCCGCCCCCGCTTCTCACGCCAGCGTGGACCAGAACTGCAGTTCGTACGCCTGCAACAGGCGGCCGTAGCGCCACGCGTGCTTCGGCTGCCAGCCGGCGTCGAGGGAGGCCTGGATCGCGGCGATCGCGCGTTCTTCGAGCTGCGGCGCGGGCGTGGCGAAGAAGTCCACGAACGCGCACGCCTCGTCGTCGAACCCGTAGTGCTCGCGCAGCCCCTTCGCCATCCGCGCGCAGTAGCCGCCCCACGCGGTGAAGTTCGCCAGGATCGCGAGGATCACGTCGGTGGGCTCCCCGTTGAGCGCCATCCACGCCTGGTAGGCCGGGTAGGCCTGGCAGCCGGGGAAGGGCTCGTAGTTGTGGAAGTCCTTGGACGACATGCCGGCCGCGTTCGCCAGCGGCTCCAGCATCGGCAGCACCAGCTCCTCGCCGCCCGCCAGCAACGTGAAGAACGCCCGCGCGTTCGGCTCGCTCGCCTTCGAGGCGAGGGCCAGGAATGTTCGCCAGTCCGACGACACGATGTGGTTCTCCTCCGCGGCGAACGTGGCGATCACAGCGCGCGGAGCCTGTCCGGTTTCGATCAGTTTGACCACGAGGTTGTCGTGCTCACCGGGGTGCAGCTCCGTCCGGATGCGCGTGACCAGCTCTTTTGCGTTCATGGATCATGATTCTTCCGCACCGGGGAAATCGTTCGCCAGACCGGCGGCCCTTCCGGGACCATCTTCGCTCGTGGCTGAACACACCTACCGGGTACTCGTCCGGGGACGCTTCACCGACCTCACCTCCGACCAGCGCGCGTCGCTCCAGGAACACCTCAAGGGGTTCGACTTCCTGCGTGACGGCGGCTTCAGCGAGGAGGGTGCGCTGATGTTCGACGAGAAGCTCGACTTCTTCAGCTACCGCGTGATCCTCACCGCCGAATCGAAGCCGGACGACGCGGGACTGCGGCGCGCGACCACCGCCCTCGACGCGCTGGGCGTCGACTTCAAGGGGTTGCGCGCCACCGTCACCGACATGGACGAGATGAAGGTCAACCGGCCGAAACGGCTGGGCTGAGCGGGGTTTCGAGGGCTGCGGCGGCGTCCAGGGCAAGGTCCTCCCGGTACATCCGGGAGATCACCTGGACGCCCGCAGGCAGTCCGTCGCGCAGCCCCGTCGGCACCGCCACCGCGGGCACGCCGACGAAACTGCTGGCCTCGCACAGCTTCGTCGCCTCGAAGTACGCGGCGAGCGCCTCAGGGCTGCCGCGGTCCTGGTCCGGCTCGAACGACGGCGTGGTGCTGACCGGGCCGAGCAGCACGGGGTAGCGGTCGAGCAGATGTGCCCACTCGCGCTGGACGGCCAGCCGGGTGGCGGTGAGCGCGAGGAACTCCGCCAGGTCGAGACCCGGTCCCAGGAGTTCGTGCGGAGGGCAGGGCCCCGCCCTCCCAAGGGGGCTGACCACCTGGCCTCACCAGGCTATTCGCGAAATCGGCCTGTCAATGCGCCGCTGGGCGATCTGTGGACAACCCGCGCTCGTCGTCACCTTGTCCACAGATCGCCCAACGGGGGCTTGACAGCGCGTTTTCGCAGGTAAGTTTGCGTTCTTGGGTCCCGGGTGGTCAGCCCCCGGGAGGGAGGGGCCCTGCCCGCAGCCGACTTCGCCACCACACGGGGGTCGGCCGGATCCGCGCCGCACAGCAGGCCGCACAGCAGGCCGCACAGCAGGCCGCACAGCAGGCCGCACAGCAGGCCGCACAGCACGCGCAGATCGGCGACGGTGCGGGCGAGCGGGCCCTCCACCGTCATGACCTGGGTGGGGAATGGTGGGTCGGGCTGGCCGAACGCGGCGCCCTGCGGGTAGCGGCCGTAGCTCGGCTTCAGGGCGCAGACGCCGTTGAGGAACGCCGGCAGCCGCAGCGATCCGCCGCTGTCGTTGCCGATCCCGATGTGCACCATGCCCGTCGCCACCGCGACCGCGTCACCGCCGGAGCTGCCACCGGGTGACTTCGTGGCGTCCTACGGGTTGACGGTGTGCCCGGCCAGCTCGCTGTACGTGTGCATGCCGCGGGCGTTCATCGTCGGCATGTTCGCGTGCCCGATCGGTGTCGCTCCCGCCGCCCGCAGCCGTGCGACGATCGGCGCGTCGGACGACTTCACGTTGCCGGTCAACGACTTCAGACCGTGCGTGGTGGCGGCACCCACGACGTCGATGTTGGCCTTGACCGAGAACGTGATCCCGGAGAGCGGACCGACAGGCTCGTCCTGGATGTCGAACACGGTGGTCAGCGCGTTGTAGACCGGATTCAGGGCCTCGATGACCCGCAACTGCTCAGAAAGAATCCCCGTGCTCCAGTCTATGCGGACTGGAGCACGGGGATGCGTGGTTGAAATCCGCTCAGCGGACCGTTACGGGTAATTGGCCAGGTAGGCCTCGGTAGAACCGGCGGTCACCCGTCCGCCGGAGTTGTTGATGATTCGCTCGATGGTTCCCTTGCCGCCCAACGAGATCGTCACCATGCTGTGGAACTTCACCCCCGGCGTGTTGGGCACCTCGAACGCCCGGTCGGCCACCACGCTCGGGTTGGCGTTGGCGAAGATGTAGCTGCCCAGGCCCCACGCCTCGTGCGTCGTGACGTTGTTGGAGACCTTGTACGCCGCGTAGCCGCGCGTGGAGCCGTTCATCCACGCCGCCTGGTTCGGCACTTCGTACGGCATCTCGTTCTGGTAGAAGTACGTCCGCCCGCCTTGGCCGTTCCAGATGGTCTGGTACTTCTGGTAGTGCTCGACGAACAGGCCGTACATCGTCACGTTGTTGCCGTTGACGATCAGGCCGGTGTCCGCCCGGTTCACGTCCCAGCCGACACCGATGGAGTGGTCACCGCGCCACAGCCACAGGTGGTCGCCGATCACGTTGTGGCTGTTGACCACCAACGAGGTCGTGGCGCGGCCGATGGCCGAACCGCCGATGCGCACGTACAGGTCGTGCACCGACGTCGGGTTGGCCGAGTGGTTGGCGTTGCTGCCCGGCGCGCCGATCTGCGCCAGCAGCGGCGAGTTGGTCGGGGCCGCGTCGAGGAGCAGGCCGGCGATCTTCACACCGTCCACATCGGCCACGTCCATCGCCATGTTCCCGTTGGTGGGCATGACGGTCGCGAGACCGAGGCCCATCACCACGGTGTCGGGACGCGTGACGCGGATCGGCTCGCTCACCTGGTGGATGCCCGGCGTGAGCAGCAGGTGCTTGCCGGCCGCGAGCTGGGCGTTCATGGTCGCCGCCGAAGTGCCCGGCTTGGCCACGAAGAAGTTCGACAGCGGGATGTTGGTGCCCTGCTGGTTGCCGCTCGCCCACGTGGTGCCGCTGGTGTTGCTGCGCAGCGCGGGGACGAACACGTTGTACTTGCCGGCGCCGTCGATGTTCAGGAACGGCTTCTCACGCACGACAGGGGTCTGCGCGACCGTCGTGTACGGCGGTTCGGGGAACGTGTTCTGCGGGGCGTTGCGAGCGCCGACGAAGACCATGTTCCAGTTCTCGCCGGTCCACGAGCCCCACTCGGTGTTGCGCGACAGCCATTGCTGCTGCGAACCGGAGCGGACCTGGCCGGTGACCACGGAGTCGGCGAGGAAACCACCGCTCGACCAGCCGTTGTCGTCGAGCTGCATGTTGCCGTAGACCTTCGTGCGGCGCATCGCGGACGCCTGCGAGACGGCCCACGTGTTGGTGCCGCTCGGCGGCCTGACCGCGAGGTTCTCCGCGCCACGCCAGAAGTTGTGCGTCGCGTTGCCCTCGAACCAGTCGGCCTCGACGTGCACCTGACCGTTGATCGTCACGCCGTCCGGCAGCAGGCCCAGGCCGATCACCTGGGTGAAGAAGCCGATGTTGACGTCGACGTTGTAGTTGCCGGGCTTGAACATGATCGCGAACCGGCGCGCGTCGTACTGACCCTCCTCCTGCTGCCGGAAGACGTCGTTGAGCCGCGCCTGGATGGTGCTGGCGGACATCGACGGGTCGAAGATCAGCACGTTCGGGCCGAAGTCAGGAGCCTCGGGGTCCGGCGGGGTGGAGGTGCCGAGCCGGAACGTCTGGGCGTTCGTGCCGTTGCAGGTGTACTGGACCAGCTGGACGTCACCGGTGGAGGCGCCGGGCACGTCGAGGCACTTGGCGCTGTTGCGGTTGACGAACCGGTAGGTGTCCGTGCCGACCGGTTCTGGACGCCATTGCTGGTTGTTCGCGCTGAAGTTCTGCCACATGTGGACCGCCGCGTTGTCCGCGGTGGACACGTTCGAGACGTCCCAGACCGAGCCTTCGCCGACGGTGAAGTAGCCGTCGCTCGTGGGTGTGAACTTCCAGGTCTGCCCAGAGCAGGCCTGTTGGCGGAGCTGTGCGCCGTTCGCCGATCCCTGCGACTCCACGCACTTTCCGCTGCCGACGTTCGTCACTTGATAAGCGGTTCCGGGCACTACGTCGGCCTGCGCCGCGACCGTCCACACGGGAACGACCGCTGCTGCCGCCAACGCTGCCACCAGCAGGGGGATTCTCACGGTCACAGGGTGGGGGCGATTTGTTGCAACCGTCAACGAACTTGCCTGTTTCCGGTCGGGTTCCGGTATTGACGAATGATTTTGTCAAATGAGACTGTGCTAGGCGTGGAGCTGTCGCCGTTGCGCAGATCGCTGCTGGAGCTGCTGAAGTCGCCCGCGTCGGCGACCCAGCTCGCTGCGGCCCTCGACCTGCCGCGGCAACGGGTCAACTACCACGTGCGAGCCCTGGAACAGGCAGGCCTCGTCGAACTGGTCGAGGAACGGCAGCGCCGCGGCTGCGTCGAACGCGTCCTGCGCGCCCGGCCCGGCCGCGAGATCGCCGCGGACGTCCAGGACCAGTTCGCCGCAACGCATCTGGTGTCGGTCGCGGAGGACACCGCTCGCGAGGTCGAGCGGATGTCCGGCGCCGCGGCGGACGCGGGAAAGCGCTTGCTCACGTTCACCGTGGAGACGACGGTCCGCTTCGGCGCGCCCGGCGACGTCCACGGGTTCACCAGCGACCTGGCCGAAGCGGTGCGGCAGATCGCGCTGAAGTACGACACCGAGTCAGGCCGCCCGTACCGGGTGGTCGCCATGGGCCATCCGGGAGTTGCAGATGATCAGCGGCAGCAGTGACGAAGGCGTCCGGATCGAGATCACCGTCGCCGCGCCGGTCGACGAGGTGTGGCGGTCGTTCCGGGAGAAGGAGAAGATCCGGCACTGGCACGGCTGGGACCTCCCCGAGCTGGACGCCGAGATCGACCACATCTACTTCGAGCACGCCGAGGAGGGTGACGGCCACGTGCTGCTCATCCAGGGCCACGACACCTTCACCCTCACGCCGGTCCCCGAGGGCACACGCGTCGTGCTGACCCGCGCGCCCAAGGGCACCTCGCCCGAGTGGGACGACTACTACGACGACATCACCGAGGGCTGGATCACCTTCATGCACCAGCTGAAGTTCGCCCACGAGTTCCACCCCGGTGCCGCCCGCCGCACCGTGTTCTGGGGGCGCGAGGTGCCGTTGGACGTGTCGGGCAAGCCCTTCTTCGAGTCCGCGAACCAGCGCGGCCAGGTCGTCGAAGAGTGGGGCCCCGGCCTGTTGATCACCTGCCCGAAGATGACCATCGCGACGACCTACGGGTTCTCCGACGACGAACTGGAGGCGTTGCGCCAGAAGGGTGAAGCCTCGTAATGGCGCGGGCGATGATCACGATGTGCTGGCGTGGGCTATGAGTACGACGTCTTCCTGAGCTACACGCGCCGCGGTGGTGGTGACGTGTGGGTGCGGGACCACTTCTACCGGGCGTTGCGCGAATGGCTCGGCAACGAGATGGCCGACGAACCCCGGATCTTCGTGGACTGGAGCCAGAAGACCGGGGTCTCGTGGCCGGACAACCTCGAGACCGCGTTGCTGCGGTCGAAGGTGATGGTCGCCGTGCTGTCCCCGCCGTACTTCCGGTCGGAATGGTGCCTGGCCGAATGGGAGAGCATGCTCGAACGTCATCGCACGCTCGGCTACACCACCCTCGACCACCCGCAGGGACTCGTGCTGCCCGTTCGCTACGCCGACGGAGTGCACTATCCAGCGGAAGCGCAGGCCGCGCTGCAACGTGACTTCACGCCGTGGAACAAGCCGCTGCCGTACGAGACCTACAGCCGATCGGCGAACTACGAGCACTTCTACACCGCGGTGCAACAGCTCGCGGGGGAGGTGGCGGAACGGATCGAGGACGCGCCGCCCTGGGATCCGGCGTGGAAGGTGGTGCGACCCCAGCTGACGGCGGGTTCGCTGCCGCCCGGCCCGTTGCCGAGGCTGTGAGGCTGCCGTGATCGTCACCTTTTACTCCTACAAGGGCGGCGTCGGCCGTTCCTTCTGCCTGGCCAACGTCGCCGTGCAGCTCGCGCGCTGGGGCAACCGCGTGCTGTGCGTCGACTTCGACCTGGACGCGCCCGGCCTGCACGAGTACTTCAAGCCGTACCTCGGCGGCAGGCAGGTCGAAGCGGGACTGGTCGAGGTGGTCAGCGGTGAGACCCACTGGACCAGGGCGGCCATCGATGTCGATGTGCCGGAGGCCGAGTTCCTGACGCTTCTCGCCGCGGGCCGCATGAACGCCGGCTACGCCGATCGCGCCCAGACGTTGTCCTGGCCGGACCTCTTCGCCAACCAGGATCTCGGCTGGCGGTTCGAGAAGATCCGCGCGGAGTGGGAAGAGAACTTCGACTACGTCCTGATCGACAGTCGTACCGGCATCACCGACATCGGCGGCATCTGCACAGCTCAGCTGCCGGACGTGCTGGTGTTGTGCGTCGCGCCGAACCTGCAGAACCTGGCCGGCGCGTTGGAGGTCGCCGAGAGGGCGGCGCAGGCCCGCGACAGGCTGCCCTACGACCGGTCGGGCCTGCTGTACCTGCCGGTGGTGTCGCGCTTCGACGGCAAGGAGGAGTACGAACGGGCGCGGTCCTGGCGGACCAAGCTGGCGGAGGAGTTCGCACCCCTCTACGTGAGCTGGCTGCCGTCCGATCAGGGCGACGACCAGGCCGAGCTGGGCCTGGTCGAGCGCACCACGGTGCCGTACCTGCCGTACTGGAGTTTCGGCGAGGAGATCGCGGTCGTCGACGAACGCAGCGGCAGCCCCGACTCGGTCTCCTACTACATGGACAACATCGCGGCGTTGCTCGCACATCGGCTTTCGGACGCTGACGTGCTCGTGAGCAACCGTGACACCTATGTCTCGGCCGCCCGGGAACGCGGCCGCCGCGAGACCGGTCAGGGTTTCAGCTACGACGTCCTGGTGCACGGCACGTCCGAAGAGGCTGTGGAGCTGACCACCGAGCTGATCGAGTTCGGTGTGCGGGCGGTGCGGGGGCGGTTGGCGGAGCTGTCGATGGTGCGGCACTTCGTGATCGTCGACCCGCCCGCACGGGCGTCGGCGGGGATCCAGGAGATTCTCGACCAGGTGCAGCTCGATCCCGGCCGGCTGGTGATGGTCGTGGGCGACGCGCCGAAGCAGCTCTCGTCGGCGCACCCGATCGCCGGTTCCGCTGTCGACGTGGTGACCGCGGTGCCGGCTCAGGACATGGGGCCGCACTGGGAAGGGGTGCTCGTCTTCACCGCCCACGTGCTCAAGTCCCGTGGCGACCTGATCGCGGCCCACGCGCTGGCCGGACGTGCGCTGGAGGCCGCGCAAACGCCGATCCGCGCCACGCTGCTGCGCGCTGAACTGGCCAAGGATCTGGGGCGGGTGGAGGAGGCCGAGACCGACCTGAACCGCGTGCTGAGTCTTTCGGTGTCGAACTCGTTCGAGGCGCAGCGTGCCCACCGCCTGCTCGGCGAGATCTACCGCGACGGAGACGACCTCGCGTCGGCCGTCGACCACTTCCGCGCGGCGCTGCAGGCCGGCGGCAGTGATCGGGAGCAGGCGCTGGTGCACCGGGAACTCGCCCGCATGGAGCTGCGGGAGGGGAACACCGAGCGGGCAGTGGATCATCTGGGTACCGCGCGGGGACATGCTGCCGGTGACATCGTGCTGGAGGCGCAGCTCGCGTTCGAACTGGGTTCGATGCTGCTCGACCAGGGCGACTTCGACGCGGCGGGCCGGCAGTTGGTCGACGCGGTCGAGTGGAACACGTTGTCGCTCGACGACCAGGTCACCGCGTTGCGCCAGCTCGCCTACCTGGAGAGCGTCGCCGGTCGGCAGCACGGGGCAGAGGACTACCTGCGGCGTGCGCACGACCTGGCGGTGCGACCGGTGGACAAGATCGACATCGTCATCGAGCTGGGACGGCTGCAGCGCGACGCCTTCGGTGTGGACCAGGCGATCCGCGAGCTCTCGTCCGTCCGCATGACGCTCGACCCCGGCAACCTCATCGGCGAGGCGAGGCTGGCCGAGACCTTGGGCAACCTTCATTTCGACAACGATGATCCAGAGTCGGCACGGTCGGCGTTCGTGGAAGCGCTGGAGATCTTCCGCCGCCTCGGCGATCGAGCGGGGGAGGTGCGGGCGTTGATCGGCCTCGTCTCGGTCTTCCGCGTCACCGATCCGATCCAGGCTGCTCAGGCCTCGGGCGATGCCCGGCGGTTGCTGACGAGGTTGCGGGGGCCCGAGGCGGACCTGTTGCGGCGTCAGCTGGACGCGGTCAAGCCGAAGTAGCGGGTCAGGAAGTCGTTGCGGAACACGCCTTTCGGGTCGTGCTCGTTGACCAGCGAGCGGAAGGCGTCCCACTGCGGGTACCGGGCGGCCAGCAGCATCGGCGGCACGGTGAAGAGCTTGCCCCAGTGCGGCCGCGGCGCGATGGCCTCTTCGAGGCGGGGCAGGAGGGCGAGCACGGCCTCGGTGTTCGGCATCCAGGTGAAGTGGATCGCGAGGCTGTCGCGGTCGTACGCGGGGCTGAGCCACTGCGGTTCGGCTGACACCGTGCGGATCTCGCAGGCCTGCACGAGTGGCGAGATGACCGTGGACATCTCGGCCAGGGCCCGCAGCGCCGTGACGGCACGGGTGCGCGGCACGAAGTACTCGGTCTGCAGCTCCTGGCCGACCGACGGCGTGAACTCGGCCCGGAAGTGCGGCAGCCGTTCGTGCCACGGCCCAGGCACGCCGCCCTGCTCGGTGCAGCGCGAAGGCGGCTGTCCGACCACCGGGTGGCGCGGCCCGTCGGCTTCCTTGCCGGGGAACGCGACCGGCTCGTCGCCCACGCGGTGCTTCACCCACAGCGTCGCGCCGCCCCTCCAGTCGACGAACGCGCTCACGCTGTAGGCGCCGTCGAGGATCTGTTCGAAGTTCGTCAGCAGCGTCGTCCACGCGACGTGCTCGTACACCGTCTGCGCGATCTCGAAGGACGGCACCACGTCCAGCGTCACCGTCGTGAAGATTCCCAGGCCGCCCAGTGACACCGCGGCGCCCTGCGACGTCAGTTCGACCGTCGAGCCGTCGGCCCGCATGACCTCGACGGACCTGACCGCCCCCGCCAGCGACCGCGCGCCCGACCCGTGCGTGGCCGTGGAGATCGCGCCGGCGACGGTGATGTGCGGCAACGACGGCAAGGTGTGCAGCGCCAGCCCCGCCGCTTCGAGCCGCGGTGCGAGGGCGGCGAGCGTCATGCCGGCGCCGACCCGGACGGTGTGCCCCGACACCTCGAACACCTCGGGCATGGCCGCCAGCGACACCAGCGTGCCCGAGGTGTCCGCGATCGGGCTGAACGAATGGCCCGACCCGACGACGTGCACCGCAGACGAACCGCGGACAAGCGCGCGCAGGTCGTCGGCCGACACCGGCTCGACGGCCTGGGCCGCGGTGAACGTGACGTTGCCCGCCCAGTTGGTGCTCATGGACACACGGTAGGCGCAATGGGTTTCGGTGTCGTATTCCCTATTGCTTCAGTGTGAACAGAAATTGGATTGCCCGCGGTGGCAGGGTGGACCCACGTGGGAAACGACACCGACGTACAAGCGCTCCGACAGATGTCCGGCCTGGTCACGCCGATGGCGCTGAGGGTCGCGGTGACCCTGGGCCTGCCCGATCGCCTGCGGGCCGATTGCGGTCAAGCCGCCGCCTTCGGCCCTGGTGGCGCCGCCACCGATCCCGCCACCGGCCCTGCCACCGGCCCTGCCACCGGCCCGGCCGCCGACTCCGCCGGCGCCGACTCCGCAGCCCAAGCCGCCGCCCCGCCCGCCTCTGCCGTCGCCTCGGCCGCCGCCACCCAAGCTGCAGCCCCGGCCGCCACCGCCGACTCCGTCTCCCAAGCCGTCGCCCCGCCTGCCGCCACCGCCGTCCCGGCCGCCGTCGCCCAAACCGCCGTCACTGCCGACGCCACCGCTGCCGCTTCCGACTCCGTGGCCCAAGCCGCCGCACCTGCCGCCACCGCTGCCACCATCACCACAGCCGCGGGACCCACTGCCACCCAAGCAGCCGCCACCATCACCACAGCCGCGGGAGCCACTGCCACCCAAGGTGCCGCCACCGACCTCGCAGCCGCGGAACTGAGCGCCGCCGTCGACCTCCTCGCCGCCGAACTCGGCGTCGACCCGACGGCCCTCGAACTGCTGCTCGGCCACCTCACCACCCTCGGCGTCGTCGAACGCACCGCCGCCGGCTACCGCACCACCGAGTTCGGCGCGCTGCTGTGCGAGGACGCCGGCAACGGGCTGCACAACCTCCTCCACCACGACACCGCCGCCGGGCGCGCCGATCTGGCGTTCGTCGACCTCGCTCACAGCGTCCGGACCGGCGAGCCCGCCTACCCGCTGCGGTACGGCCAGGACTTCTGGGCGGATCTGTCCGAGCGGCCTCGCCTGCGGGACGCGTTCGACCGGCAGATGACGTGGCGGATCCAGGAGCGGATCCCGCGGTTCGTGGCGGCGGTCGACTGGTCGCGGTTCGGCACGATCGTCGACGTCGGCGGTGGGCCCGGTGACCTGCTCGCCGCCGTGCTGGCGGCGAATCCTGAGGTGCGTGGTCATGTCGTCGACCTCGAAGTCGGGCCGGCGCGGCAGAACCTCGCCCGGTTCGAAGGTCGTGCGAAGGCGACGGAAGGCAGCTTCTTCGAGCCGCTGCCCACGGGAGGCGGCGCGTACGTGTTGTTCGACGTCCTGCACGACTGGGACGACGAGCAGGCGGGGCGCGTCCTGGCGCGCGTCGTCGAGGCCATGCCGGCGGACAGCAGGCTGATTGTCGTCGAATCCATCCGAGGTATGGGTGCCAGCACTGAGATGGATCTGGTCATGCTGGTGCACTTCGGCGGGCGTGAGCGCAGCGTCGAAGAGCTTGAAAGGCTGGCGGAATCGCACGGGTTGGTGCTGGATTCGGTCACCGAAGTGGCGGACGCGCGTTGTGTGCTCGAATTCCGGAAACATCCGATCTAAGGTGGGAGGGCCGCCGCACGGACGAAGGGACTTCTGATGCTTCGTGCAGCGGTCGTGGCGGCCCTGTTGATCGTGGCCGGTGCTTCACCGGCGCAGGCCGCGCCTGCCGTCGGCGTGCGGGTGGATCCGGTCGGCAGCGGTCAGGTCGGCAGGGACTTCGCCGGGTTCAGCTACGAGAAGGACCGGGTCGGCGCGCGGATGTTCAACGCCCGCAACGCCGATCTGGTCCGGCTCTTCCGGTTGCTCGGGCCGAGTCTGCTGCGGATCGGCGGCAACCTCGTGGACATGACCACGTGGAACCCGGCGGGCGCCGGTGGCGTTGCCAGTGAGGTCACGCCGGCTGACATCCGTGAGCTGGGCATCTTCGCCAAGGCGACCGGGTGGAAGGTCGTCTACGGCATCAACCTCAAGACCAACACGCCGGAGAAGGCCGCCGAGGAGGCCGAGGTCGCGGCGAGGACGCTGGGCAAGGATCTGGTGGCGTTCGAGGTCGGCAACGAGCCGAACGTGTACGTGAAGACGTGGCCCGAGTACGAGGCGCTGTTCACGAAGTTCGCCGACGCGATCAGGGCGAAGGTGCCCGGCGCGAGGTTCGACGGGCCCGGCGAGGCCAACAAGACGGCGTGGGCGATGGACTTCGGGCGCACGCAGAAGGAGCGCGGCGCGACGATTCTCTCGACGCACCAGTACATCGCGCGCAACACCGAGGCGTCGATCCCCGGCATGCTCGCGTCGAACAAGTCCGGGCGGCTGCCGACCGCGAGTGCCGCGATGCGGAAGGCCAAGGAGGCCAACGGGATCGCGCAGTGGCGGGTCACCGAGGCGAACAACTACTACCACGGTGGCGCGGCCGGGGTGAGTGATGTGCAGGCGGCGGCGTTGTGGTCGTTGGACTACATGTCCGGTGTCGCGGCACAGCAGGGCAGTGGCATCAACTTCCACGGCGGCACGAGTGTCCAGTTCCCGCTGCACTACTCGCCGATCAAGTACGACGGGCTCAACCCCGTTGGGGTGCAGGGTGTCTACTACGGCGAGCTGTTGTGGAAGCTGGCCGGTTCCGGCGAGTACCACGCGGCGGCCGTCACCGGGGCCGAGGAGGTCACGGCGTGGGGGATCGGCAACAACGCGTTCGTCAACAACAAGAACACGGCCAGCGTCACGGCGACGATCACGTTGCCCAGGAAGGCGCGGCACGCCAGCGTTTACGTGTTGACGGCGCCTGCGCTCGACTCCACGGCGATCACCATCGCGGGCTCGAAGGTCGAGAAGAACGCGAAGTTCACGCCCCGGCCGAAGAACGTGAAGGTGACCGGCACGACGACCACGGTCGACGTGCCGGCCAACAGTGCTGTCCTGGTGGTCACTCGCTGAGCGCGGCGATCCGTTCCTCGGCCTCGGCCAGGTCGTCGGTGGTGGGGGCGTCGTCCTGGGTCAGGGCGCGCCGCCAGTAGCCGGCGAACTCGATGTCCTTTTTGGACACGACGAGGCCGACGAAGTGCCTGCGCAGCGCACGGACCGCGGAGGCCTCGCCGCCGAGCCACACCCACGCCGACGACGGAACCTCGACCTCCGTCACCGCCGAGACCAGGTCCTCTCCGGCGCTGCGGTGCACCCATCGCACGCCGGGGAGGGGCTGTTCCTCCGCCGGATCCGCGACTTCGACGAACGCCAGCCACTTCTGCGAGGCCTGCAGCAGTTCCAGCAGCGAACCGATCGCGGGCAACGCGGTTTCGTCGCCCGCGAACACCAGCAGGTCCGCGGTGCCGAGCGGGCGGGCGTAGTCGCGGGACGGCCCGAACCGCCCGATGACGTCGCCCGGCCGAGCCCTTGCGGCCCAACGAGAAGCGGGTCCGTTGTCGCCGTGCAGCACGAAGTCCACGGTCAGCACGCCGTCGACCAACGAGCGCACGGTGAAGCTGCGCATCCACGGCCGTTCGGGCTCGGGCATCGCGAGGTAGGCCTGGTACCACACGCTCACATCGGGAGACTCCGACACCAGCGCGGACCCGCCCGGCTTGGGGAACAACAGCTTCAGCTGCTGGTCCGGCCAGCTCCCGATGTCCGAGAGCCCGTCGCCGGTGAACGTCATCCGCACCATGCGCGGCGTCAAGGACAGCACCGATGTCACGGTCAGCAGGCTCACGCCAGGTACTCCTTCAGGTGCTGTGCGGTGAGCGTGCCGGACGTGCCGACCAACTCGCCGGGCGTGCCGGTGAAGACCACCTGACCGCCGTCGTGACCGGCACCGGGCCCCATGTCGACGATCCAGTCCGCGTGCGCCATCACGGCCAGGTGGTGCTCGATCACGATGACCGTGTTGCCGGCGTCGATCAGCTGGTCGAGCAGCCCGAGCAACTGGTCGACGTCCGCGAGGTGCAGGCCGGACGTCGGTTCGTCCAGCACGTACGTGGAAGCCTTCTCCGCCATGCGGATCGCGAGCTTCAGCCGCTGCCGCTCGCCGCCGGACAGCGTGGTCAGCGGCTGGCCCAGCGAGAGGTAGGACAGGCCGACGTCGTGCAGGCGTCCCAGCACCGCGTGCGCCTGGCCGGACGGGAAGAACGCGTGCGCCTCGGCCACGGACATGCCGAGCACCTCGCTGATGTTCTTGCCCCGCAACGTGTAGCGCAGCACCTCCGGCGTGAACCGCTTGCCCTCGCACTTCTCGCACACCGTCGCGACGCCGGCCATCATCGCCAGGTCGGTGTAGACGAGTCCGATGCCTTTGCAGTGCGTGCACGCGCCTTCGGAGTTCGCGCTGAACAACGCCGCCTTCACGCCGTTGGCCTTGGCGAACGCGGTCCGCACCGAGTCGAGCAGTCCTGTGTAGGTGGCGGGGTTCGACCGGCGTGACCCGCGGATCGGTGACTGGTCCACCGTCACCACGTCCGGCCGTTTGCGCAACGAACCGTGGATCAGCGACGACTTGCCCGAGCCCGCGACGCCGGTGACCACGGTCAGCACGCCGAGCGGAATGTCGACCGAGACGTCCTTCAGGTTGTTCGTCCGCGCGCCGCTGATCGTCAGGAAACCCTTGGGGGAACGGAACTCTGGCCGCAGCTTGGCCCGATGGCCGAGGTGCCTGCCGGTCAACGTGCCGGAGGTCCGCAGCCCGGCCACGTCGCCGGAGTAGCAGAGGTGCCCGCCGTTGACGCCCGCGCCGGGCCCGAGGTCGACGACGTGGTCGGCGATCTCGATGGTCTCCGGCTTGTGCTCGACGACCAGGACGGTGTTCCCCTTGTCCCGCAACCGGAGCAGCAGGTTGTTCATCCGCTGGATGTCGTGCGGGTGCAGGCCGACGGTGGGTTCGTCGAACACGTAGGTGATGTCGGTGAGCGAGGATCCCAGGTGCCGCACCATCTTCACGCGCTGCGACTCGCCGCCGGACAGCGTGGCCGACTCGCGGTCGAGCGACAGGTAGCCGAGGCCGATCTCGACCAGCGAGTCCAGCGTGTTGCGCAACGTCGCCAGCAGCGGCGCGACGGACGGGTCGTCGATCGAGTGCACGAACTTCGCGAGGTCGCTGATCTGCATCGCGCAGCAGTCGGCGATGTTCACCCCGCGGATCTTCGAGGCGAGCGCGGCCTCGTTGAGCCGTGCGCCGCCGCAGTCGCCACAGGTCGCGAACGTGACGGCGCGGTCGACGAACGCCCGGACGTGCGGCTGCATCGACTCGCGGTCCTTCGACAGGATCGTGCGTTGCAGCTTCGGGATCAGGCCGTCGTAGGTGACGTTGGTGCCGCCGACGTTCAGCTTCGTGGTCGGTTTGTAGAGGAAGTCCTGCAGTTCCTGCTCGGTGAACTGCGCGATCGGCTTGTCGGCGGGGTAGAGGCCGGAGTTCGCGAGCACCTGCCAGTACCAGGTGCCGACGCCGTAGTTCGGGGCGTCGATCGCGCCCTCGTTCAACGACTTCGAGCGGTCCACGATCGCGTCGACGTCGATGGTGGTGACCTTGCCCAGCCCCTCGCACGCCGGGCACATGCCCTCCGGCAGGTTGAAGCTGAACGCGCCGGAGGTGCCGACGTACGGCTCGCCGAGCCGGCTGAACACGATCCGCAGCATCGTGTGCGCGTCGGTCGCGGTGCCGACGGTGGAACGGGAGTTCGCCCCCATCCGCTCCTGGTCGACGATGATCGCCGCGCTCAGGTTGTGCAGCGCGTCCACGTCCGGGCGCCCGATCGACGGCATGAAGGACTGCAGGAACGCGGTGTAGGTCTCGTTGATCATGCGCTGCGACTCGGCCGCGATCGTGCCGAAGACCAGCGAGGACTTGCCGGAGCCGGACACGCCGGTGAAGACGGTCAGGCGGCGCTTGGGGACGTCGAGTGACACGTCCGCGAGGTTGTTCTCCCTGGCCCCGCGGACCTGGATCACGTCGTGGCTGTCTGCGACAGCATTCCCGACGGTATTCACAGTGCGTTCCCCCTGGAATGATTCTTTATGCAGTAAAGTATCGACCAACGAGGTTACTTTACGCCGTAAGGAGTCGCAACCGTGGTCGTCTACGCAGGTCAGGGGGACCCGCGTCGGTCCATCGAGTTGCTCTGGCGCGGACCGGTCACGGAGAAACGTTCCGGTCCGAAGCCGGGCTTGAGCGTGGACGCGATCGTCGACGCCGGCATCGCGGTCGCCGACGAGCAGGGCATGGCCTTCTCGATGCGCGCGGTGGGGGAGCGCCTCGGTCGCACCGCCATGGCTCTCTACACCTACGTGCCGGGCAAGAACGAGCTCGTCGACCTCATGTACGACCGCACGATGGCCGAGCTGCCGACCTCCTACGACCTGAGCGACGGCTGGCGTGCCGCCGTCACGCGGTGGGCGCAGGACATGTGGGAGTGCTACATCCGCCACCCGTGGGTGCTGCAGGTGTCGCAGGCACGTCCGGTGCTCGGTCCGCACGAGTTCGCGGTGACCGAGGCGCTGGCCGCGATCCTGGTCTCCACCGGTCTGCCGGGACGCGAGCTGCGCGGCATCGTCGGCGCCATCAACTACTTCGTGCGCGGCGCCGCCCAGACCGTCGCCGAGGCGCGGGCCGCGGGTGGTGCGACCGGCGAGGCCGACGAGGAGTGGTGGTACGCGCGCTCGGCCGTGCTGGTGGAGATCGAGCCCGACCTCGAAAAGAAGTTCCCGATGCTGCACCTGCTGGAAAACGATAGAGAGCCTATCGATCCGGAGTTGCCGTACCTGGAGAACGACGCCGTCGAGAACTTCCGCAGTGGACTTCGCGTACTTCTCAACGGTGTCGAGGGTGCTGTGGCAAAACTGTGACGAAGTCCGGACGTTCGCGACACATGGAATCGATGAGATCGTGTCCATGGCAATCGTGCCCAGCGGGATCGGGCCCAGAACGGTCGGCACACTTCTTGTGGCCGTCGCATGCGCGATGCTGCTGACGGTGCCGAGCACCGCCGCCACGACGTCGCAGGTCGACCGGCCCGCGATCATGCGGATGGAGTACACCGTCGGTGATCTGACCGGCGTGGTGCACGCACCACGGACTCTGGTCGGCGAACTGCCGTTGGTGTTCGACTACTTCGGGTACGACGCTCAGGCGCAGGAGCTGGCGCGGCAGGGATTCATCGTCGTGCTCGTGCGCGATCCCGCTGTGCTGACCAGGCATTTGGAGATGTGGCGCGACCTGCACGCGGGCTCCGGTCCGCTGGTGGAACGATTCGCCGGGTTCGCCCGCCACTTCGCGGTGGCAGAACCGTGACACCGTCCCCACGACTGATCGGTGAGATCACCGCATGGCAATCGGAAGAGCCGCGGCCGTCATCGCGCTCGCGCTGGTCCTGACCGGGCCGTCCAGGCCGGCCACCCCCGCCACGCCCGCAGCGGCCTCCGGGGAGTCGAGTGCTCACACGGTCAGCGCGCCTTCGAGGTGTTCGGTCGTCACCCGCAACCGGACCAGCGGGTCCGGCCGGGTCCAGCCGGGGAGGCGTTCCCGGGCTGCCGCGGGTACGACCACCTGGCGGAAGAGCTGGCGCGGCAAGGTTTCGTGGTCGTGCCGGTGAGCGTGCACGTCGTGCCGCATCAACCGATCGGCTAAGTCTCGACACGACTTTGGGGGGTCGTTTCCCGCTTCCGCTACTGCCAGGGTGAACAGCGGAAGGGGGAAATTCCATGCTCAGAACCACAGCGCTGCTCACGGCAGCGCTAGTAGTGCTGACCACCTCACCTGCGAGCGCCCACGCCTCCGGTGACTGGGCCGGTTGGCAGAAGGATCTCAACGGTTCCCGGCACAACTCCGCGGAGTGGCGCCTCAACCAGAACAACGCGGGCAAGCTCAAGCTGAAGTGGGCGTTCGCGTACCCGAAGGGCGAGTTCAACGCCGTCCGCAGCCAGCCGGCGATCGTCGGCGACACCGTCTACTTCGGTGGCCCCGACGGCAAGTTCCACGCCCGCGACAAGCGCACCGGCAGCGCCAGGTGGGAGTTCACGCTCCCGCCGGCCGCCCGGTACGCGTACAACTCCGACGGGCCGGCCGTCAGCGACGGCAAGGTGTTCTTCGGGGACAGCGCGGGCCGGTTGTTCGCGCTCGACCAGCGCACCGGCCGGAAGCGCTGGCAGACGCAGATGGACGACACCATCGCCTCGATGACGACCAGCTCACCGATCGTCCACAACGGACTGGTGTACGTCGGCACGTCCAGCGGTGAGAACGTCTTGCCGCGTGACTACCCGTGCTGCACCTTCCGCGGCCACATCGACGCCTACGACATCGACACCGGCGCGCTGGTCTGGCGTCACTACACGGTGCCGGAACCCGTCGAGGTCGGCACGTGGCCCAACGGCGCCAAGCGGTTCGAGCCGTCCGGCGTCGGCGTGTGGAGCTCGCCGGTGATCGACCGCAGGACCGGCACGCTCTACGTCGGCACGGGCCAGAACTACACCGGCAAGGGCGGCGAGTTCGACTCGCTGCTCGCGCTCAACGCCCGCACCGGCGCGGTGAAGTGGACCAACCAGGTCACCGACGCCGACACGTGGCGCTGGGCGTGCAACGAGCCCGACGCCGAGGGTTACTGCCCTGGCCTGAAGGACGGCACCAACCTCGACTACGACATCGGCGCGACGCCGAACCTGTTCGAGGTCAACGGGCGCCAGCTCGTCGGCGTCGGCCAGAAATCCGGTGTGTACCACGTGTTCGACGCCAGGACCGGCCAGGTCGTGTGGCGCCGTCAGCTCGGTGTGCCGCTGCCCAGCGGTGGCGTCTCTGGCATCCAGTGGGGGTCGAGCTACGACGGCAAACGCCTCTACATCGCGACCTACTTCGCCGACCCCGGCAAGCTGTTCGCGGTGGATCCCGGCACCGGCAACGTCCTGTGGGAGACCCCGGCACCCGCCGACGGCTGTTCCACCGGTGGCGCGGCCGGCCAGCCGGGATGTGCGGCGGCGCACGGGGTTCCGGTGTCCAGCACGCCCGGTGTGGTGTGGCTGGGCGCGCAGGACGGCAAGTTCCGCGCGTACGACGCGAAGACCGGCAAGATCCTGTGGGCCCACGACACCGTTCAGGACGTTCGCGGGGTCAACGGGCTGACCGGGCGCGGCGGTGTGATGGCAGGGCCTGGCACGGGTGCGGTGGTGTCGGACGGCATGGTCTACGTCCAGTCCGGCTACCACTCGGACTTCGTGAACCCGAACGGGCCGGTGCTACTCGCGTTCGGCTTGTAGTTTCGCGCGGACGCCGTCCGTGGCGAGGCCGGCTTCCGCGCGCAGCTCAAGAGATCTCTGCCAGGCGGCACGAGCAGGCTCGGCGTCACCCGCGGCCGCGTGGGTGTCGCCGAGCTGTTCGTACGCGGCGGCCTCGAGCGGGAGGTCGCCACCGGTCCGGAAGTGCTCGACGGACTTCGTGAACGCGTGCACCGCCCGTTCGTACTGGCCAAGGCCGAGGTGCGCGGCGCCCAGGTTGTCCCACGTCTCGGCCTGGCCGATCACGTGCCCCATCGCCTGCCACATCGGCATCACGCGCTCGGCGTACTCGACGGCCCTGGCGTGCTCGCCGAGCTTGCCGTAGCCCCACGCGAGCCCGGTCAGCGCGTTGGCCTGCCCGTAGTGGTCGCCGCACTCCTCGAACAACGCGAGGCCCCGCCGTGTGTACTCCATCGCCTCGGCCATCTTGTCGTCCGGGCACAGCATCGCGATGTTCAGCAGCACCGCGGCCTGTCCCGCCGGGTTGCCCTCGTACACGTCGAACGCCCGCTCCAGCGCCGCGGTGGCTTCACCGAGTCGTTTCTGCCGGCCGAACGCGCGGCCGAGGTTGATCAGCATGCGGCCCAGGCCGTCGGCGTCGTCGAGCTTCTCCAGTGCGGCGACGGAGATCTGCTGGGACGTCAGCAGATCGCGGTAGTGGGCCTGGCGGTCGAGGACGTCGGACAGCGACCAGCCCATGAGCCACGTCTGCGTCGGAGTGCCGTGCGCCATGGCCGACATCAGCGTCGGGTGCTCGATCACCAGCCACGCCAACGCTTCCTCGCGCGTGCCGAACGATGTGACCACGACGCCCTCGGCCGGCTGCGGGGTGGCCGGGCGGGAACGGGACGGGGTGAACACCAGGCCCGCCTCGACGCTCGTCAGCGCGAGGTGGTCGAGCAACCGGTGCAGCGCCTCGTCGCGTTCGGAGGCCAGCGCCAGCTCGGCCGCGTAGTCGCGCAGGAGGTCGTGACACGTGAACCGGCCCGGTTCCGGCTCGTCGATCAGGTTCGCCCTGGCCAGTTCCGCCAGCAGCGCCGAGGTCTGCGACACCTCCAGCCCGGCCAGCGACGCCGCGCCCGCCAGACTGATGTCCGAACCCGGCATGAGCCCCAGCAGCCGGAACAACCGCAGCCCCGGCGGGCTGAGTGCCTTGCAGGAGTGGGAGAAGACCGAACGCAGGTCCGCCGTGACGTCATCGTCGTCGGCGAACGCGTCCAGGTCTGCGAGTTCGTCCGCGAGCGTGGCCAGCGGGAACTCCGGTTGCGTGGCCGCACGGGCACCGGCCACCGCGAGCGCCAGCGGGAGGCGGGCGCAGCGGCGGACCACGGTGTCGACCGCGTCCGGCTCGGCGTGCGCGCGTTCGTGACCGATCCGGGACGCCAGCAGCTCGCGGGCGTCGTCCGGCGGCAACAGGCCCAACGGCAACGAGTGCGCGTGCGCGGGTTTGAGCGCGGTGCGGCTGGTGATCACCACGTGCGTGTCCGGCGTGCGCGGCAGCAGCGGCTCGACCTGGTCCGCGTCGGTCGCGTTGTCCAGCACCATCAGCACGCGCTTGCCGGCGAGCGCGTCCCGCAGCAACGCCGCCTGCCCGGCCAGGTCGTGCGGCACCTGGGCGCGCGGCACGTCGAGCGCCGACAGGAACCGCAGCAATGCGTCGCCGGGACTCACCGCCGCGCCGCTCGGCCCGAACCCGTGCAGGTTCACGTAGAGCTGCCCGTCCGGGAACCGCGCCACCGCCCGGTGCGCCCAGTGCACGGCGAGCGTGGTCTTGCCGACCCCGCCCGTGCCGGTGATCACCACGACGCCGTTCGGCGCCTGGTCCAGTTCGGCCAGTTCCAGCGCCCTGCCGGTGAACGGTTTGGGCGGCGCGGGCAGTTGCCGTGGCGCGGAGGCGGTCTGCAGGCGCCGGTGCAGCGTCAGCAGGTGCCGTGACGGTTCGGCGCCCAGCTCGTTCGCCAGGCGGGCCCGCACGATCTCGAAGTGCCGCAACGCTTCCGCCGCACGCCCGCTGCCGTGCAACGCCTCGATCAGCTGGGCCGCGATCCGTTCGTCCAACGGGCGTTCGGCGGCCAGAACCTGCAACTCCGGCACCAGCTTCGTGTGCTCGCCGGAGTTCAGGCGGGTGTCGGCGTGGTCGAGCCGGGCGGCGAGCAGTTCGTCCGCGAACTCCGCGCGGGCGTGCCGCGCCCATGGAGTGTCCAGTGTGGACAGAAGCTCCTCTTGGGCGAGCGCAAGCGCTTCCGCGGTCCTGCCGGTGCGCACCAGGTGCCGGAAGAGGTGCAGGTCGATCTCCAGTGGATCGACCCGCACCACGTATCCGGTGCCCTCGCGTTCGATCAGGCCGGGCAAGGTCTGCCGCAGCCGGGTCAGCCAGGTCTGCATCATCGCGCGGGCACGGGTCGGCGGCGCGTCCCCCAGGACGCGTTCGACCAGCTCCTCGGCGCCGACCACCTGACCGGCGTCGACGAGCAGCACGCCGAGCAGGGCTCCCAGCCGCGTCGGACCGAACTCGGTCTCGCGGCCGCCCACCCGCGCCGAGACTCCGCCGAAGACCGTGAACCGCACGGTGATCACCGTAGCGCCGTTCGAAGGTTCCGGCGGAAGCCCCGGTCTTCAGATCGGGAGGAATGTGCGCTCCAGTTGTGCGGTGCGCAGGCCGCCAGTCCGGTGTCGTGGTCGTTGTGGTGCTCCCGGTAGATTGTGTGCCGTGCGGACGGCGTACAAGTGCCGGGCTTACCCGACCCCCGAGCAGGCCGCGGTGTTGAACCGAACGTTCGGGTGTGTCCGTCTGGTGTGGAACAAGACCTTGAGCGAGCGGAATCGCCGCTACCACGTCGAGGGTGTGCGCACGTCGTACCGGCAGACCGATGCGGCGTTGACCGAGTGGAAACGAACCGAGGAACTTGCGTTTCTGTCGAAGGTGTCGTCGGTGCCGTTGCAGCAAACGCTGCGCCACCAGCACACCGCGTTTGCGAACTTCTTCACCGGACGCGCCCGCCTTCCGAGGTTCAAGTCCCGCACCGGGCGGCAGAGCGCGCACTACACCCGCTCGGCGTTCCAGATGCGCGAGGGTGTGTTGAGGCTGGCCAAGACCGGCGTGCCGCTGCGGTTCGTGTGGTCCTTCGACGGCGTGGACGTGGCTGCGCTGGACCCGACGATGGTGGTGGTGTCCCGTGAGCCGGACGGCCGCTGGTACGTGACGTTCGCCGTGGACACCACCGAGCCCGTGCTGCCCGAGTTGGCCGGGCACGCCATCGGCGTCGACCTCGGTCTCAAGGACTTGGCGGTGACCAGTGATGGTGAGCGGATCGCGAACCCCCGGCATCTGGTCCGCAAGGCCCGGAACCTGGCCCGCTATCAACGCAGAGTGGCCCGCTGCCAGCGCGGCAGCGGCAACCGCCGCAAAGCGACGGCCAAGGTCGCCCGCGCGCACCGCAAGGTCCGCAACGCCAGGAAGGACTTCCTGCACCGCACCACCACCGGTCTGGTGCGCTCGGCCGACGTGATCGCGATCGAGGACCTCAACGTCGCGGGCATGGTCCGCAACCGGCGCCTGTCCCGTGCGATCTCGGATGCGGGCTGGGGTGAGCTCCGCAGGCAGTTGGGGTACAAATGCGCTCGCGCGGGTCGGACGCTGGTCGTGATCGACCGCTGGTTCCCGTCCAGCAAGACCTGCTCGGCCTGTGGGCACGTGCTCGCAGACCTTGCCCTGACTGCCCGGCACTGGACGTGTCCGAGCTGCCGCGCCCGGCACGACCGGGACCTCAACGCGGCGAAGAACATCCTTGCGGCTGGTCGAGCCGTAGTCCGAAGCACTGTCTCGGGCGATGCCTGCGGAGCTGATGTCAGACGGCAAGGGCCATCCCTTCCGCGATCGGCAGTGAAACAGGAAACCCGCGCCGCGAGGCCCAGCGCATAAGCGCTACCCGCCGCAAAGCGGGTGGGATCCCTGTCCTTCAGGTCGGGGAAGAGTCAAAAAAGAAACGCCTCTCGCAGTTCGCTGACCATCAGCTCCGGCACCTCCAACGCGGCGAAGTGCCCGCCCTGTTGCATCTCGGTCCACCGCACGATGTTGTGGTTGCGCTCGGCCATCCGCCGGATCGGCACGCCCACGTCGTGCGGGAACACCGCCACCGAGGTCGGCGTCGGCGACTCGGGTTCCAGCTCACCCCACGTCTCGTCGCCCTCCTGGTAGTACCGCGCCGACGAGCCGGCGGTCCGGGTGAACCAGAAGATCGACACGTTGGTCAGCAACGCCTCCAGCGGCACGCCGACCTCCGGGTCGCTCCAGGTGTGGAACGCCCACTCGATCCATTCCAGTTGCGCGACCGGCGAGTCGGTGAGGGCGTAGGCGACCGACTGCGGCCGTGTGCTCTGCATCGACACGTACCCGAACTGCTCGTACTCGTACCTGTACGCCTTCTCCACGGACCTCCGCTCTGCCTCGACGGTCATGTCCGCCGTCTCCTGGGTGACACCGGCGGAGAAGATCTGGTTGAGGTGGATCGCCCTGACCTCGTCCCGCATCCCGAGCTGCCGGGTGAGCATGGCGCCGAAGTCGTAGCCGTGCGCGAGGTACCGGTCATAGCCAAGCCGCCGCATCAGCTCGGCGAACACGGTGGCGACACGGGGGATGTTCCAGCCGAGTTCGGTGGTCGGACCGGAGAACCCGAAGCCGGGCACCGACGGGATCACCAGGTGGAAGTCGCGGCTCAGCGGCTCGATCATCTCCGCGAACGCGAAGCCCGTCGTCGGCCAGCCGTGCGTGAGCAACAGCGGTTCGGCGTTGTTGTTGGCGCTGCGGACGTGGATGAAGTGCAGCTGGGTTCCGTCGATCTCGGTGAGGAACTGCGGGATCTTGTTGAGCCGCCGCTCCTGCTCGCGCCAGTCGAAGTTTCGCCAGTGGCCGGCGAGTTCGCGCAGGCGTTCCTGCGGCGTGCCCTGCGCCCACGACGCCCCGGCGGGGGAGTCGGGCCAGCGGGTCTGGTCGAGACGGCGGTGCAGGTCGTCGATGTCGGACTGAGGGACGGAGATCTCGAACGGCTTCATGGTCATGACGCTAAAAGCACTGTAGGACAGATATGGTCCTACAGTGTCCTCTGCTCGTTTGCTGAAGTTGCTCGGGCTGCTGCAGTCGCGTCGCGAGTGGTCCGGGTCGGAGCTGGCCGACCGGCTGGGCGTCACCGCGCGCACGGTCCGGCGTGACATCGACAAGCTCCGGGACCTCGACTACCCGGTGCACGCGTCGATGGGCACGTCCGGCGGCGGCTACCGGCTCGGGCCGGGCGCGCGGCTGCCACCGTTGCTGCTGGACGACGACGAGGCGGTGGCCGTGGCGGTCGGGCTGCGGACCGCGAGCGGCATCGAGAACATCGGTGAGACGGCCGTGCGGGCGTTGCTCAAGGTCGAGCAGGTGCTGCCGTCGGCGCTGCGGCACCAGGTGGCCGCCCTGGAGATCGCCACCGTGCCGCACACCGGGTCGGCCGCTGTGGTGGACGCGTCCTTGCTGACGTCGGTCGGCACGGCTTGCCGCGACCGGCAGCGGATCCGGTTCTCCTACGTCGGGCACTCGGGGGAGGAGTCCCTGCGCGAGGCCGAGCCGCACCGGCTGGTGACGTGGGGCCGGCGCTGGTATCTCGTCGCCTGGGACGTGCTGCGGGAGGACTGGCGGACATTTCGGCTCGATCGGATGAGCGTGCGCACCCCGTTCGGTGCACGGTTCACGCCTCGTGAGATTCCCGGCGGTGACGCGGGGGCGTTCGTGGCCGCGCGAGTCTCCGACAGGTGGCCGGTGCAGGGGGTCGTGCGACTGAGCGTGCCTGCTTCGGAGGCCGTGGAGTGGCACAGCTACGGCGAGGTTTTGGCCTTGGACGAAACCTCGTGCCAGGTTCGGGTCGGTGGCGAGACGATGGACGACGTGGTGTTCATGCTGGCGAGCATCACCGTCGAGTTCGAGGTCGTCTCCCCGCCGGAACTGTCCGCCGCACTGATCCGGGCGGCGGACCGGTTTCGCCGGGCAGCGAAATTCTAGAGCTTTTCTCAGGGTGCTGACAGCAGACTCCTAGGCACGTGCGGCTTAGTGGAGTCAGGGAGGTCCGCCATGCTGATCGATCGCACCATGCCACTGGGCACCGCGCTGACCGTCACACACGCCACGGACCGTGGCCCGCGCACGCACAACGCCGACGCATACGCCACCAACGGCCGTCGCACCTTCGTCGTGGCCGATGGCGTCGGGGACTCCGCCTCAGCCGTTGAGGCCGCTCACGCCGCCGCCCAGGCCGCCGCTCTGCTCACCGACCCGGTCGCCGCGATCCTCGCCGCCCATGACGCCCTCCAGGTGCACTCAGGCGACGCGGTGATCGTGGTCGCCGTGGCGCGGCCCGATGGAGGTTTCGACGTGGCGTGGGCAGGCGACGCACGTGCGTACGCCTCCAACGGCGAGGACCTCGTGCAGCTCACGACCGACCACACGGTGGCTGAGTACTTCCGCGAACGTGGTGTCGCACCGCAGCCGCGGTTGGAGCACGTCGTCACGAACACGGTCCGGCACGCCACGCCGGAGAACATCGGGCGGGCGGCGACGCGGGCTTCGCGGCTCGTGCTGGCGTCCGACGGGGTGTACGGGCCGTTGGGGCACAACGGGATCGAGGCGATCCTGGCCGGGCACGCTTCGGCTGAACGGCTCGTGCGGGCGGCGCTGTACGCGGGCGGCACGGACAACGCGACGGCACTCGTCGTGAGCTGAGCATCGGGAGTCAGCCGGCCTTCTTGGCCTTGCCCCGCTTCTTCTTGCTCGCCTCGACGCTGCGCTGCAACGCCTCCATGAGGTCCACGACCCCGGTGGCTTCGGGAGGCTCGGCCTCGGTGACGACCTCGCGGCCCTTCTCCTTGGCCTTGATCAGCTTGTTCACGCGTTCGGTGTACGTGTCGCGGTAGTCCTTGGGCCGCCAGTCGTCGGCCATCGACTCGACCAGCGACATCGCCATCTCGAGCTCCTTGCCGCGCGGCGCACGGCCCTCCGGTACCACGTCCAGCACGTCCTTCGGCTTGCGGATCTCGTCCGCGAAGAACAGCGTGTGCACGGCGAGGATCCCGTTGTCCTCCTTGAGCGCGGTCAGGTACTGCTTGCCGCGCATGACGAACATCGCGATGCCCGCCCGGTTGGTCTTCTTCATCGCCTGGGCGAGCAGCAGGTACGGGCGGGAGAACTCCGGCTTGGCCGGCCCGAGCCAGTAGGTCTTCTGGAAGTACACCGGATCGATCTCGTCGAGGTCCACGAACGCCTCGATGTCGAGCGTGCGCGACCGGCCCGGTGCGATCTCGTCCAGTTCCTCGGGCTCCACGACCACGTACTCGCCGCTCTCGACCTCGTGCCCCTTCACGATCTTGTCGTAGGGCACCTCACGGCCGGTGCGCTCGTTGACGCGCTTGTACCGGATGCGGTCGGACGTTCCGCGCTGGAACTGGTTGAAGTGCACGGTGTGGTCCTCGGTGGCGCTGTACAGCTCCACCGGGATGCTCACCAGCCCGAAACTGACCGACCCGCTCCAGATCGCACGCGCCATGCGGGTCAGATACCCGATTTCACCCGCACCGAATCGCGCGCTTCGTGCAGCCGACCGTCCACAACGACGCGGGGCAGGTGTGGCCCGCTCGTGGTGTACGTGTGGGTGACCTCCCGACCGCCCGCGGCTGAGCCGCCGTCACCGAAGTACCAGCGGAACTCGCTGCCCGCGGGCGCCCTCAGCGTGACGGTGTCGCCATCGCGGACGACTTCGAGCGGTGTGGTGTTCGAGGACAGCCCGAACCACTGGCGCAGCTGCTGGTTGCGCAGGAAGTTCTCCGCGTACTGACGTGAACCGGCGGTGTCCGGGTGCGCGATCGCGGCGGTCAGGCACTGCAACGCCGTGGCGCTGTAGCGAGGGCAGGCCTCCTGCCGCAGCGAGAACTGCTCGTCCTCGTTCGGCAGTTGCCAGACCTTGCGGTTCGCCGCGAACGCCGCGTTGTCCAGCGTGAACAGGCCGTCGCCCACGACCGCGAACGGCCCGTCCGCCGACGCCGCGTTGGCTTCGGCGACCGCGAGCCGATATGCCTCGGCCGACTCGCGGGTGAACTGCTCGAACCGCTGTGGCGCACGCCCGATGTTCTGCAGGCAGAGCTGTTCGTTCTGGACGGAGAACCCGCGGTCCGTGCAGAACCAGCGCGGCACGAAGCTCGCCCGGCTCAGCGCGTAGTAGAAGTCGACCACCAGCACTTTCGGCCTGCCCGGCAGGGAATGCGCTTTCTCGATCGCCTCCCGCATGCCGCGCCCGCCGTATCCGACCTTGGCGCCGCTGAAGTACGGCACGTTCGCGGCCGGGTTGGTCGGCGCCGCGCCGACGCCACCGCACTCGCGCCGCACGGCCGTGGGCACGTCCTCGGTGCCGGGCGTGATGCCCAGCGGGATGCCGAGCAGCGGGTCCATGTCGTTGATGCAGCCGTTGATGATGACCAGGTCGGTCTCCTGCGAGGCGGCCTTCTCCAGCTGGCAGAACACGTCCGGCATCTGCGCGGTGACCTCGCCGAGTTCCATCTCGCCGTCACCGTCGGGATCCTGGGTGTACGAGCCGGGACACGGCAGGTCCGGGGCGTCCAGCACGGCGCCGGAGATCGAGTGGTCGCGGTGCGCGAAACCGCGTCCGGTCGCGTCGCCGAGGAGTTCGGCGGTCAGCCGGGGGAACTTCTGGTGCTGGTCAACGCCCTGGTTCCACACCACCGAGTCGCCCACCGACACCACCCTGACCGGATCGCAGCCGCCGGAAACCTCGTCGCGCCACACCTTTCCGTACGCACGGCCGGGTTCTCGCGCGTCGACCAGGAACTCGCCGGTGCCGGGTAGCGTGAAGTCCGGGCCCGTGCCGGTGATCACCGCGCCGTTCTGTCGAACGCGCCATTCGACGTTCTTGTTGGCAGGGTTGAAAACCGTCACCCGGCCCGTTGACGGTTGACCGCAGGCCGCCGTCACGTCGACGTCGAGGATGAGCGGGTGGTCCGGGGAAACCGCTGCTACGGCAGGGGTCGAGCCGGAGATCACGACTGCGGCCAGCGCCGCGGGTAAGGCCCTCATGGGACGCCACTTTACGGCACGAGTTCGTCTCGTTAATCGTTCGTGCAACCCCGGCTGTGTGAGGTGCGTTTCCGCCCATGATCGACAAACCACTGGGAGGACGTACATGAGATTCGTACTGGGGATCCTGCTCTCCGCCGCCGCGCTCTTCGCGGGATCCGGTGTGGCACTGGCGGATCCGCCGTTGCCGCCCTACCCGGAGGTGACGACGTGGGCCGACGTGAACGTCCGCACCTGCGAGGCCACGTCGTGCCCGATCTGGAAGACGATTCCGGCGGGAACCAGCACCATCGGCATCTGCTGGACGCGTGGTGAGACCGTCCACGCCCACGGCATCTACAACAACATCTGGATCAAGGTGAGCGGGATGGACGGTGGCCGGTACATGGCCAGCGCCATCTTCTTCGTGGGCGACGAGCGCGCGAACCTGCCGTACGAGAACGACTGCGGCGGGCACTGACGTCCTGGTGGGGTGCGGCTACTCGTCGAGCAGCCGCAACCCCTCCTGGGTTGCTACGGTCGGTGCCGTGAGAGTGGTCGTGCTGTCCGACACCCACGCGCCGCGGTTCTGGAAGCGGTGCCCTCCTGCCGTGGCCGCACATCTGCGCTCCGCCGACCTGATCCTGCACGGCGGCGACGTCTGCGTCGCGCCCGTGCTGGACGAGCTGGCCCAGTACGCACCCGTCGTCGCGGTGTGCGGCAACAACGACGGGCTGGACGTGGTGGCCTGGGGCGCGCCGGAGACCGTGGAGCTCGACATCGAGGGACTGCCGGTCGCGATGATCCACGACAGCGGCCAGAAGACCGGCCGGCTGGCCAGGATGCGTCGCCGGTTCCCCTCTGCCCGGCTGGTGGTGTTCGGGCACTCCCACATCCCGTGGGACGAGGAGGAGTCCGGGTTCCGCGTGTTCAACCCCGGCTCGCCGACGGACAAGCGCCGTCAGCCCGTCGGCACGATCGGGTTGCTGGACATCGAGGACGGTGAGCTGCTCGACGCGCGGATCGTGCCGGTCGCCCAGGCGGCGAGCCGCGGCCCGATGACGCGGTAGACCTGCGGATCGAAGCCCATGCCGGTGTGCGTGCTGTGCACCTCGACGCATTCCGCGTACGGGTCCTGGCACAGCTGCCACGGCACGATGCCGTCCTCGCGGGAGAAGATCGAGACGGCGGGCACCTTCAGCGGTGCGGCCATCGTCTTGACGTGCTCGTCGAAGCACGGCCCGCGCATGCAGGACTCGTCCAGCAAGCCCCGCACGCCGGCGGCGGCGAGCCTGGTCAGGAACCGCGCGATGCGCAGCACGTTGGGGTGCGCGCCGAGCGGGTCCAGCACGGGGCTGCCCAGCATCACCAGTCCGCGCACGAGGTCCGGTCGCAGGGCGGCGGCCAGGCGGGCGAGGCCACCGCCGCGGCTCTGGCCGAACAGCACCACGGGGCCGCCGGTGCGTTGGGCGTGCTTCTCCGTGCTGTGCAGCAAGCGGTTCAGCAGTTCGGTGGTGCACCCGACGGTGAACCCCACGCCGGAGCGGGCCGGCAGGTAGCCGCGAGCGCGCAACCACGACCCGGCGGGCGAAAGGCTTGCCTCGCCCGCCCCGAAACCCGGCACGAGCACGACGCCGAGGCTGTTGCCCTGAGCGGGATCCGCGTTGTGCCACACCGGATGCCGCAGCAACCGGGGCACGTCCCAGACCGCCCTGACCACGCTTTCGCGTGCGGCGGATCGCAACCCGTCGAACATGACAATGGATTGCCGACTTTTCAGCGCCTAAACCAAGTCGCGGTCAACGTCGCACCTGAACACTGTGGAGCGAGGCATGCCCTGGTCGCCACCCGGTGGACACGGCCACATACCGGGCGGTTGTCGTTGGCCCATAGGACTTGCCGTCGACGCTGTACGTGACCGTGTGCGGTGGCACCGGGCCGTTCGTCCACTTCAGGCTGACCTGAACGCTGTGCACCGCACCGAGATCGACGACCATGCGCCCGTCGCGGCCCGGCGTCCACGCGGTGTGCTGCCGGCCGTCGACCGCTGCGGCCGGATCGCTCATGCCGGGCGGCAGCACGGAGTTCGGGAACGTCACGCGGCCCAGTGCGAGGTCGTCGAGCGGGAACGGCTGAACGCCCGGCATCATCACCGTGCGCTCCGCCCGGCCCAGCACGACCGGGAGGGTGCGGCCGTCGCGGTGGACCAGCACGAACATGGCCGGGCCGCCGTGGAACGTCACCCGTTGTGCGTTGTGCACCACCGCTGTGATCCCGGCGGGGATGCCGCGGGCGGTGAACCACGGCGCCTCGACCCGTGCGGTCGCGGCGGGCAGATCGAGTGCGTATTCCGTGCCGTCGCGAGTGGTGACCTGAGTGCCGCGGTACAACCGGTTGCCGCGCAGGCGAACGGTTCCGGTCGCGGGCGCACCGGACAGGTTGAACAGGCTGAGGAACCCGTCCGCGTTGCCGGCCAGCACGGACGGCGGACCCGAAGGTGCCGCCGAGGCCGCGATCGCCCGCAGGTCAGCCCGCACATAACCCTCGACGATCCCGGCGGGCAGGGTGATCGTGTCGCCCTCCACCGTGATCGGCGACGCTGACCGCGCGACGAACCCCGCCCGTCCGTCCACGTCGAGCCAGCCCGGCGTGCTCAGATCCGGCCGCGGATACGACGCCACCGCGGTCCACGCGGCGCCGTCCGCCGACGTCTCGACGCGGTACGCGCCCGCAGCCGCTGTCTCCCAACGCAACCGCACCCGGCTCACCGCGACCGAGGCGCCCAGATCGACGGCGAGCCGGCTGTCGGCCCGGCCGCGTTCGGCCCGCGCGACGGCCCATCGTGTGGCCGGATCGCCGTCCGTCGCCTTCGCCGGCTCGAACCCGGGATCGAACGACGACGCCGTGGTGGGCTTGCCGCGCGCCAGCGAGTCGTTCACCTCGAAGTCGAACAACGAGTAGCCGTACGTCGGATGCGGCCGCACCCCGACCACGCGGACATGGCGCGCGGACACCGCCGGGAACGTCAGCTCGTCGACCCGGAACTGCTCGCGCGCCTTGACCGCCACCCGTCCCGCGGCGCCGGTGTAGGTGCGGGAGCCGGTGAGGCCGGGCATCCCCTCCATCGCCAGGTTGTGCACGTCGACCCGTCCAGGCCGGGGGAGGGCGCACACGACGGTGCCGGTCGGCAGCGTGGCGGTACCGGCGAACCCGTCCGCGAACGTCAGCAGGCTCGCGGTGCCGTCGAACCCGTCACGAATCTGCTGGTACACCACGGCATTGCGACTCGTGACCGCAGTGGACGGCAGCAGCATCGGGGTAGTGCCGCTGATCTTGAACAGCCAGTCGTCGTGCGCGGGTTGCCAGGCGAACTTGGTGAATCCCGGCTTGGTCACCGTGCCCGCCCACGCCGCCGCGGACTGGTGGGCCAGCAGGCCGGGCTCGACGCCGTGATCGATCGCCAGCGCCGCTCGGGTGAAGAAATCCGACACTGGAGCGACTGGTGGGCGTAGCTCGTGCAGCAGATAACTGATCGCGAGTTCCGCGCGGGCTTCCGGCTCGTACTTGGCCTCACCGGAGAACTTCGCGAGCCGGTACACCGGCGGATGTGCCTGGTAGGCGAGCAGCCGGGACGCGAGTGCCGCCTCGGCCCAGGCCGCCATCGGGTCGCGCAACACCGTGGAACGGAACGCGAGCGGGATGACGTCACGGCCGTAGAGGTGTTCGCGGTCGTCGACCATCGGCATCAACGGCTCGCCGGCGTCGCTCATCGTGGCGAGGATGGTGCGCCACAACAGTTCGCCGTTGGGCTGCTTGAGCAACACCTCGGGCAGCGGCCGTCCCGCGAGCAGGAAGTGCACGGCGTTGCGGCCCGAGGTGCGCCACAGTTCCGACTGGTAGTGCGGGCCGAACGAGCCGTGGTTCTCCACGATGAACGTGTCGTACAGGTTTGTCGCGGTGTTGGCGGAGATCGGCACTCCGTCCACTGTGGAGGGATTGGCCAGGTCGGCGACGGGCAGCCCGGCCTCGTTGCGGCTCCACCTGCCGAACGCCTCGCGCCACCCCGGTCCGTCGCCGTGCCAGGCCAGTCCGGGTGCGAGGGCCTGGGCGTAGACGCCCATCTCCTCCAGCTTGGTGTCACCGCGGAAGCCGCCGCTCGACCCGTTCGGCGTCCAGCTGCCCGAACGCGGGTCGTTGCCGGTGCCGAGCGACGCCGTGTAGTCGGCCTGGCCACGTGCGATCGCCTCGACGTCGGCCCGCGTCGCGGCGTCCAGATCAGGCCAGATCAGGCGGGCGGCCAGCACGAAGTACGACTGGAACGTGGTGTCCCAGAACAGGGTCTTGCCCCACTCACTGCCACCGGACAGCACGTTGCTCGCGGCGAAGTGCTTGATGGTGGCCAGGGTGTGCTCGCGCAGGAGGTCCTTCTCGATGCCTGCCAGCGCCGCGTCGTAGGTGCCGCGCGTCAGCAGAACGGCGTTGCCGAGCACGACCGCGAACCCGAAGTCCGTGCGCCGATACCGTCCGGCCGTCGCGTCGTACTGCGTCTCGGCCCATTTCGTGTGCCTCAGCAGCACTTCGTAGTAGGTGTTCTTGACCTCGGCCAGCGAGACGCTCGGCGCGAGGGTCAGCAACCCTGTGGCGTAGAGGAACTGCCTGCGGTTGATCAGCATGTCAGCGCTGCCTCCGCCCAGTCGGCGTGGTCGAAGTTGCGCCCGTCGCCGCCATCGGTGACACGCAGGCTGAGCATCCGCACGCCCGTGACGTCGACGTCGATCGGCACCGCCGCGCCCTTGCCGCGCAGAACTCCGCTGTCGTACAAGGGTTTGTCGTCGCCGAACACCTGGAACGCGACCGAGCCGGGTTCCCGTGTCTCGTCGTCGAGGCCGATCTTCGCGGCGAACCTGGCGCAACCGCGGCCGAGGTAGACCGAGACCTCGGACGGCGCGTGCACGCCGATTCCCTTGGTGTAGCCGACACCGCCGATGGACAGCGGACCGCCGTCACCGCCGGAGTTCTCGCCGTTCGACCGATCGCGCTCGACCGGTCCCCACCCGTTGGTCTCGCTCATGAACGGCAGATCGCTGACCTGCGCGCCGTTCGTCGGCACCGGTGGCGGCACGAACGCCTTGACCGCCTGCTCGACGTGCACCCCACCGAAGGTCGCGACGACAGGCACGTCCACCGGGCCGGTCGGGCCTCCTGCCCGCAGCTGCCACCGCCCGCTGATCGACTCGCCCGGTGCGAGTTTCCGGCGCTGCACAACGGCACCGGACACGGTCCAGCCTTCCGGGGCGACGGCCTCCAGCGCGACGTCGCGGATCTCCTTGTCACCGTTGGTGAACGTGCCGGTGACTTCGAGGGACGAGCCCGGCGGGGTGTCGACAGTCCCGGCGGGCGTGACCGTCAGCGTGGTCTTCGGAACCTGGTTGATCGGCTGGTCGCACGTCTGCAGGCCCGGCCGGTTGCGGCAGATGATCGCCGCGAACCCGCCGTTGCGCCGCACGGGCACGTCGAGGGAGTCGGTGCCGCGCAGGACTTGCTTGTCACGCACGACGTCGTTGCGTTCGGCGGGATCGCGGACGGTCTCGACCAGCCACTGCCCGCCACCCAGGAAACCCAGCTGTGCCTTGAGAGTGCGTTGATCAGCGGCGATCCCACCGACGAACCACCGGTCGCCGTTGCGGCGCGCGACCACGGCGTGCGTGTCCGGATCGCCGTCGAGCAGCCGGGTCTCGTCCCAGACCGTCGGCAGCTGGTTGAGATAGCGCAACGCCTGCGGGTGCCGTTCGTAGGCCTCGGGCTTGTCGGCGAAGTGCGTCCACCCCGACTCGTACACGACCGGCAACGCGGTCTCGTGCGCGATGGAGGCTTCCTTCGTGCCGACCTCCAGCGACACCGGCGTGTAGTCCATCGAGCCGGCGACGTTGCGGGTGAAGAACTGCACGGGGTTGTTGGCGGCGGGAGGGTAGTTCTCCGCGCCGCGCACGGCCTCCATCGACAGCACGTGCGGCCAGGTGCGGGCGAGACCGTGCGGGATGGTGGAACCGTGGAAGTTGACCATCAGGCGCAGGTCGGCCGTCTTCCGCAGAACCTCGTCGTACCAGCGATAACGGTCCTGCGAGTCGGACTCCATGAAGTCGAGCTTCACGCCCTTCGCGCCCCATTGCTTGATTCTGGGCAGCACGGTGTCGCGTTCCTGGGGCGTGTCGAGGTCGCTCCAGCGCAACCAGAGCAGGATCTCCACGCCCTGCGCACGGGCGTAGCGGATCAGCTCCGGCACCCACGCCGCGCTCCAGCCCTCGTCGACGAGCGTGTACTCCCAGCCGTTGCGCGCGGCGAAGTCCACGTACTGCTTCTGCCTGGCGAAATCGCTCGGGCTGGAGTGCTCGCTCAGCCAGGACCACGCGACCTTGCCGGGCTTGATCCAGCTCGTGTCGCTCAGCACTGCCTTGCTCGCCAGGTCGTCGACCAGCGTGGACGTGCTGACGGTGCCGAGATCACCGACGATCGCGGTGCGCCACGGCGTGGTTCCCGTCGACTCGACCCGCGCGTCGGCCAGCACGACCTGGAACCCGTTGCCGCTCTTGCGCAACCTGCTGCCCGCGTACCGGCCATCCACATCGGACTCGGTGAGCAGGGCGAAATCGCTGCCGGTGCCGAACAACGAGGGGTAGCCGAAATCGCCGGTGGCCTCACCGGCGGTCGTGCGCACGCGATTGGCCTCGTACCAGGCGTTGTAGGGGAGCAGCCAGGCCCTCGCCTCGGCCGGGACGGTGAAGCTGGACGCCTCGGACGTGATCGTTGCCGGGCCGGGCAGCACGTAGCGGTAGGCGACACCGTCCGGTGCGGCGCGCACGACCAGATCGAAGCTGCCGGCGGCGTTGCGGAAGCCGAGTCTGGTCTCGGTCATCCGGGCGGCGCGCTGCATCCGTTTGCCGTGCGGCATCGTGTACCGCTCGATGACAACGCGGTCAGAGCGACCGGTGAACGTCAGGTCCTTGGTGAGATCGGCGGCGGTCGTAGTGAGGCCGACAGCCGCGGGCTGCAGGACGGTTCTGCCTTGCCGTGATACGGCGAGCGTCAGGTTTCCGCTGCTCAAGGCTACTTTGGCGGTGACCTGGCCCGGTCCGGTGACAGTCCAGCCGGAGGGTGCGGCGGTGGCGGGCACGGCGGGCAACAGCAGGGCGAGCACGATCGCGAACAGTCGTGACATCGTTGTCAGCTCCCAGGGTGAGACCGCTCCCATCGTGTTGGGGCCGTACGTTCCCGGTCAAGGGGCTGATGATTATCAGTCGATTTGCGGACAGATGAAGAGATCTTCATCTTGGTCTCATGCGGGACGCGGGTTCGAAGGGCAGGCTCGGTCGCATGCTGCCGTCCGCCCGCACCGGCACGGTCCTCGTGGCCGTGCTCAGCGCGGCGTGCGCGCTGGCGGCCGTGCTGCTCGTGCTCACCCTGGTGCGGCCGGTGCCACCGGACGTGCGTAAGTCGGACGTCCAGGTAGGACGCTCGGTGGCGCCGGCCCCCACGTCCACGCCCAGCCCCGCCCCGAGCTCGGTGCTGCCGCCACCGCCGCCGGTAGAAGACGACGACGAGGACGACTGACGTGCCCGCACGCGTGAAGATCATGTGCTGGCTCCTCGGCCTGATGACGCTCGTCCTCGCGACCGTCGTGGTCGTGGTGTGGCGGTTCCTGTTCGTCGACGCCGACGACCGGATGAACCGCGCGCTGGAACAGGAGACGACCGAGTTCAGCGCCTACGCCGAGACCCACGCCGGCGAGGTGCGGGCGGTCGCCCAGGCACACATGGGCCTGCAATACCCGGACGAGTACGAGGCCCATCTCGCCGTGCCGCGCGTTGGCTCTGTGCTGGTGCAGCGATCCAACGTCACCTATGCGGTGGAGAACGATCGCGCGGTGCTGAACACGATCACCGCCTCGGGCGCGTCGTGGGGAGTGACGTCCACACCGGCCGGTCCGTTCCGCTGGGCGAAGGTGCACGCGGTCTCGGCGGGCTCGGACATGTGGTTCGTGACCGGCTACTTCGAGGACGGCGTGCTCGCGCCGGTGCATTCGACCGTGCGCGTGCTGGTGCTGGTGTCACTGGCGGGCCTGCTGATCGCCGCGCTGATCGCGTGGTTCGTCGCGGGAGTGATCCTCGCGCCGGTGCGGATGGTCCGCCAGGCAGCCGCCGAGATCACCGAGGACGACCTGACCCGCCGCATCCCGTTGTCCGGCAACGACGACGTGGCCGCGCTGGCCCAGCAGTTCAACTCGATGCTCGACCGCCTGGACCGCTCTTTCCGGCTGCAACGCCAGTTCCTCGACGACGCCTCGCACGAGCTGCGCACCCCGATCACGATCGTCCGCGGCCATCTGGAACTGCTGGGCGACGATCCCGCCGAACGCGCCGAGGTCGTCCGGCTGTGCACCGACGAACTGGACCGCATGGCCCGCCTCGTCGAGGACCTGTTGCTGCTGGTGAAGGCCGAACGCCCGGACTTCCTGCGCCCCGTCGTGACCAGCCTCCCCGAACTGACCAGCGACATCGACGCGAAACTGCGCGCGCTGGGCGACCGCCGCTGGGTGCTCGAGTCGATCGCGGAAGGCGAGGCGGTGCTCGACCCGCAACGCGTCACGCAGGCCCTCGTACAGCTCGCCTCCAACGCGGTCCGGCACACCCCGGCCGGTTCCACGATCCGCTTCGGATCCTCTGTGGACGGTGTGGTCTCCTGCGGTGTGGTCTCCTTCTGGATAGCGGACTCCGGACCGGGCGTGCGCGACGAGACACTGCTGTTCTCCCGGTCGACCGGCTTGGGCCTGCCGATCGTGAAAGCCATCGCGGAAGCCCACGGCGGCACAGTTCGGGTGCGTTCGGTCCCTGAAGAGGGAGCGACCTTTGTGGTGGAGGTGCCGCGATGACCGGCCGGATCCTGATCGTCGAGGACGAGGAACGCATCGCCTCGTTCGTCGAGAAAGGTCTGCGCGCCAACGGTTTCACGACCTCGGTCGTGTCCTCCGGCGCGGACGCCCTGTCGTGGGCCGCGTCCTTCGACCTGATCGTGCTGGACCTGGGCCTGCCCGACGTCGACGGCTTCTCCGTGTTGCGGTCGATGCGTGAGCAGGGCGTGCCGACACCCGTGATCATCCTGACCGCCCGCGACTCGGTGCACGACACCGTGGCGGGCCTGTCCGGTGGCGCGGACGACTACATGACCAAGCCGTTCCGCTTCGAGGAACTGCTCGCCCGCGTGCGGCTGCGGCTGCGGCCACCCGGCGTTCCCGAGGCCACCGTGCTGTCGGCCGGCTCGCTGTCGCTGGACCTGCGCACCCGCCAGGCGCTGCTGCCGTCCGGCCCGGTCGACCTGACCGCCCGCGAGTTCGCCCTGCTTGAGTTGTTCCTCCGGCACTCGGGCCAGGTGCTGGTGCGCGAGCAGATCCTGTCCCACGTCTGGGGCTACGACTTCGACCCGGGGTCCAACGTGGTCGACGTCTACGTTCGTTCGCTGCGACGGAAGATCGGTGCCGAACGCGTGGAAACCGTGCGGGGGATGGGCTACCGACTCGTCTAACGCCCCGACAACGTCACCCCCAGTTGCTCTGTTGGCGTCTGCAAGTACCACCAACTCTTGATCGAACCGCCCCTAGCTACACCCAACTGCCCACGAACCGACCTCCGCCACCGGCCGACCGCCGTGGTGGTCGGCCCAGTTGGTAGTAGAAAAGTGCTGGATGATCTTGGGTTGGTGGTACTTGCAGACGCCATGGGTCTAGATGAAGGACCCTTCATCGGAGCCTCACGTGTGGATCAGCATGGGTGCGCACGCTGGTCCTCGTGATTCTGACGCTGGTGGTCTTCGGGGCGGCGGTGCTCCTCTGGGTGTGCACGCCGCTGGACGACACGTTCGTCGCGCTCGCGGCCGTGGCGGCACTGCTGCTGTCCGGTGTCCTGCCCGCCTCGGCGCTGACCGCGCTCGGCGGGTCGACCACGTGGTTGCTCGTCGCGGCCTTCGTGCTGGCCGCGGGCGTGGCGGCGACGGGACTGCCGGCCCGCCTCGCGACGTGGCTGGTGGGGCGCGCCAGGACCGTTCGCGGCCTGGCGCATCTCACGGCCTTCGCGTTGCTGCTCACCGCGTTCTTCGTGCCGTCAACCTCGGGCCGCGCGGCGCTCACCCTGCCCGTCTACGACGAGTTGCGCGACCGCCTGAACGAGCGGGCCGGGCGTGCTCTCGGGGTGTTGTTCCCGTCGGTGATCCTGCTGACCGCGGTCGCGACCCTGGTGGGCGCGGGTGCGCACCTGATCACGAACTCGTTGCTGGAGGCCGCGACCGGGCAGGGCATCGGGTTCGGGTGGTGGTTGCTGCTGGGTGTGCCGCTGGCGGCGGTGAGCGCGCACGTGACGGCCGAGATCGTGTTGTGGCTGTTCACGTCACGTGCGGATCGCGCCACCCCGGTTTCGGTGCCTGAGCTGGAACTCGGCGGTCTGACCAGGTCGGAAATCATCGCCGTGGCCGTCGTCCTCGCCGTCGCGGCCGCCTGGCTCACCGAACCCTGGCACCACGTCCCGCCCGAGGTCGTCGCACTCACCGGCGCGCTCGTGATCACCACCCCGCGGCTCGGCACCACCACCTTCCGCGACGCCTTCTCCGGCATTCCGTGGTCGCTCCTGCTGTTCATGGCCGCCACGACGGTTCTCGGCACCGCGCTGATCAGCTCCGGCGCGGCGAACCTCGTCGCGGGTCTGGTCAGCCCGGCACACCTGTTGCCGACCGTGATCGTGACCAGCCTGCTGGCCCACCTCGTCATCCAGTCGCGGTCGGCCCGCTCGAGCGTTCTCGTCCCGCTCGTCATCCCGCTCGCCGCGGCCGCCGGCATGAACCCCGCCGCGCTGGCCTTCGCCTCCACCGCGGCGGCCGGCTTCTGCCACACGCTCACGTCGTCCGCGAAGCCCGTCGCCCTCTTCGCGCACGCCTACCGCCCGCGGGACCTGCTCAGGCTGTCCGTGGTCCTCGCCCCGGTCACCGGACTGCTCGTGTTCGCGGCAGCCGTCCTGCTCTGGCCGCACCTCGGCCTTCCACTGCGCTAGAGAGAGGTCATCATGCGTTTTCTCGTCGCTCCCAGCGGGTTCAAGGAATCACTCGACGCCTGTGCGGTCGCCGACGCCATCGCGGCGGGCATCCACCGGGCCGTTCCCGGCGCGGTCGTGGACAAGGTGCCGCTCGTCGACGGTGGCGAGGGCTCGGCGAAGGCGCTCGCAGAGGCCACCGGCGGCATGATCGTCCCCACCCTCGTGACGGGACCGATCGGCGAACCGGTGCTCTCGCACTTCGCGTTGCTCGGCGGTCCGGGGCCGCGCACCGCCGTCGTCGAGATGGCGGCGGCAGCCGGGTTGAGACTCGTTCCGAAAGAGCACCGCGACCCCGCCACGACCACGACGTACGGGGTCGGCGAACTGATCAGCGCCGCGCTCGACCTCGGCGTCGACCGCGTGCTCGTCGGCTGCGGCGACTCCGGCACGTCGGACGGTGGCGCCGGCGCGCTGCAGGCACTCGGTGCCCGCGTCCTCGACGTCCACGGCCGCGAGATCGGTCGCGGCGGAGCGGCTCTGGCCGATGCCCGCAGCCTTGATCTGTCCGAAGTGGACCCGCGCCTGGACAAGGTCGAGATCACGGTCGCGTGCAACCCGCACAACGTGTTGTGCGGCGAGCGAGGCGTCGCCAGGGTGTTCGGCCCGCAGAAAGGCGCGACCCCGAGCCAGGTCGAGCAGCTCTCGCGGGCGCTCGACAACTGGGCGGGCCTGCTCGGAGACGTCAGGACCATCCCCGGCGGCGGTGCGTCCGGAGGACTCGGCGCGGGCCTTTACGCGCTGAGCGCGACGTTGGTGCCGCGCTTCGACGTGATCCTCGAACACTCCGACCTGGACGCACGTCTCCCGCACGCGGACCTCGTCATCACCGCCGAGGGCGCGATCGACGGCCAGACCCCGCACGGCAAGGTGCCGGCCGAAGTGGCTCGCCGGGCGAAGAAGCACGGCAAGCCCGTCATCGCACTGGCCGGCACGATCGGCGCCGGCGCCCGCGCGAACCACGACATCGGCATCGACGCCTACACCAGCATCATCGCCGCGCCGGTCGAACTGGACACCGCGATCGCCACCGCCGCGGAACTGCTCACCGACGCCACCGAGCGCACGTTGCGACTGGTCCTCGTCGGGGCGGCCCTCACATGACGACGATCTCGATCTCCCTGCCCAGCTTGGCGCCGCCCAGCAGGTCGAGGTCGTCGCCGCTCCAGAAGCGACCGGGGTCGTACCAGTTGGGCCTGCGCCTGGGCAGCAGCCCCATCTCCTCGTACGTCACGGCCACGATCTCCGCGCAGAACGCGCTCTCGATGGTCGCGTCACCCTTGTGGCCCAACGGAACCCGCCCGCGCAGCCACCGCGAGGCGAGCTTGGCGGTCGACGGGAACGGTGTGCCGTCGAGGCGCGCCACGGTCTTGAGCGCGGCGTCCTCCATCTCGCGCGTCACCTCGTGGTCGAGCTGGCGCAGCCACGCCCGTTGCCCGTACTTGTCGTGCCACGTCACCACGGCGTCGCGCAGATCGTGCAGCTGGGCTCCGCGCTGATGGGTGCCGCTCCACATGTCCTTGAGCGACTTGCCGAGTTCGGCGTGCCACATCAACGGCGGCAGGTCGTCCAGCACGATCGCCATGCCGACGTGGTTGACCGGGCTGTTCGTCATGGCCTGGATCGCCCGGTCCGCGGCACTGCTCCCGCGGAACACCCACACGTCACCGGTGCGGGTCATCTCCACGGCTTTGTCCAGTGTTGTCGCCATGGTCCATTAGCCTAGGCACATGAAGCTCTGGAAGGTGATCGGACTGGCCGCGTTCGCGGGTGTCGCGGCGAGCGGCGCGGTCGTCGCCCGCAACCAGCGCCGCCGCGCCGCCTACACCCCGGACCAGGTCAGGGAGCGTCTGCACGAACGACTGGCCGAGGCGACGCGGTCCCGCTCGGAATGAGCCGGTAGGCCACAAAGGACGCCACCGCGAGCAGTGCGGCCGAGACCAGCGCCGTGCCCTGCATCGCCTCCGTGAACGTGCCGGTGCGCGCCCACGCGGACAACACGGTCCCGAGCACCGCGATGCCCAACGCCGCACCCAGCTCGTAGGCCGTTTCCGACACCGCCGACGCCGCGCCCGCCTTGTCCGCGGGCACTGCCGACACCACCGCGTCCGTCGTCAGCGTCAGGGCCAGCCCCACGCCGGCGCCGACGATCACCAGCGCCACCGCGATCGCGCCGTACGCGGCAGAGAGTCCCACGATCGCCAGCCCGGCCGCGCTGACCAGCAGGCCGGCGGCGATCGACCGGCCAGTGCCGAGCCAGCGCACGATCGGCCCGATCGCCACGATCACGAGCATGCCGGCGACGCCGAGCGGTAGTTCCCGCAGCCCGGCCTCCAGCGGCGAGTAACCCAGCACGTTCTGGAAGTGCTGCGACAGGAAGAAGATCAGGCCGGTCAGGGCGAACACCGCGATCATGGTCGCGCCCACGGCACCGCTGAACGCGGGCTTGCGGAACAGCGCCACGTCGATCATCGGGTGCGCGGACGTCTGCTGCCGCCGCACGAACAGCCACAGCCCGGCCACGCCGACAAGGCCCGCGAGCAGTGCCGTCCACGTCGGGCCGACCAGCGCGACCTCCTTGATCGCGTACACCAGCGGCACCACGCCGACCGCCGACAGCAGGTCCGACACCAGGTCGAAAGGTCCGGGACTCGGGTCGCGGCTCTCCGGCAGCCACCACGCGCCGAACACCTCGACGAGTTCACGGGTCGCGTTCGCCCAGGGCGACTCGTCGGCCTCCACCGCACCACCGGGAATCTTCCAGTTCGGCTTGTAGGACGGCTCGAGCAACAGCACCCTGTCCGACTTCTCGCGAGACAACACCTCGGCGGGCCATGCGCTTGCGGGTCAAGCCGGCCACGTACTGCTCCGCAGGTAGCACCCTCGATGCCAGCAGGCGCTGCAGACTCCGCTGCGGTCACCCGCGGCACCTGGCCAGCCCGACCACCTCGGTTCCCGTTCGGGCGACCATCCGATCCGGGTCACCAGAGCATTTTCGCAGCTGGAGACCATGGATGTGCGATCCCTGCTAGATCTTGCGAGACTCCTGAGCTGGTGCGCACCGGCGCGGGCGAGGTTGGCTGTCAGCATCGGGTGTGCGGCGAGCACCCGCGCCGAGATCGACGTCACCGACCTCATCGAAAGCAACAGCTAAGCGTTCTCAGCCGCGCGCTCTCGCAGGACTTCGAGAGCTTTGTCGGCGTGGACGTCGAACTTGAGCTCGCTCTTGATCACTTCGAGGATCTTGTGGTCCGTGTCGATGACGAAGGTCCGCCTCTTCGCGTGCAGGGGGCTGAAGCGTCGCCAGACACTGAACTGCTTCGCCACGACGCCGTCCACATCGGACAGCAGTGGGTAGTCGAAGCCATGTGCGGTAGCGAACTCGCGCTGCTTCCTCACGGAGTCAGGGCTGATCCCGACCCTGTGCGCGCCGAATTCGCCGAACTCCTCCGCCAAGTCGCGGAAGTGGCAGCTTTCCGCGGTGCAGCCGCCGGTCATCGCGGCCGGGTAGAAGAACAGCACGACCGGGCCGGAAGCCAGGAACTCGGACAGCGAGCGGGGTTCGCCGCTGTCGTCGGGCAGAATGAAGTCCGGGGCGGTGTCTCCTCGTTTCACAGTTGGTCTTCGGGACCGCGAACAACCCGGATTGGTCTCGGCGTCCGGCCATGGTGAACCTCAGCCGAGCACTGCGGTGACGTTGGCACGGTCGGCGCCGAGTGTCACGTAGAGCTGGGCCCATTGCTTGTCGGTGTCGGTGGGCGCTTGGCCGTCGCAGAACGGTTTGCGGCCGTGGGCGGTGTAGTAGCGCAGCAGTGAGAGGATTTCGCCGGTGCTGCGCATCGCCTCGTCGGTGTAGCGGGGGCCAGGCGGCTGGGGTTGGTGGCGTAGACAGGTGAGCTCCGTGCCGTCTTCTTGGTCGAAGACCGGTCCGGGATCGGGTGTGCTGGTGCAGGCGATCAGGACGGTGGTGGAACACAGGAGCAGGACTGGGATGCGCATTGCGTCTCCTATTCGAACAGGGCTCGGGCGGTCAGTCCGAGGCCGACGACGAGAACGAGCCCGGCGGTGATGGCGGGCAGGGCGGTGAAGCGGTCTCGGAGGCGTTCGACGGAGGCGAGCCGGTCGCGCAGACGCACCAGGAGCAGGCCGACGATGGTGAGGGTGGTGGCCATGCCGAGGCCGTAGCCGAGCACGAGCAGGACGCCGAACCAGGTGCGGCCCAAGGCGATTGCGCCGAGCAGCACGACCAGTGCTGAGGGACTGGGGACCAGGCCACCCGCCACGCCCATGCCGATCAGACCGCCACGGCCCACACCATGGCTGTGCCCATGCCCATGCCCATGTGCGTGACCGTGGCCATGTCCACGACCTACGGCGACGGGTTGCCGGTGTAGCGCCGAGCGCAGCAGGAATGCTCCGATGGCGGTGACGAGCACGCCGCTGACGATGCCGAGCGCCCGCAACAGAGATTCCCCGGCCAGCGCGCTGGACGCACTGATCGCCAGGCCGATCAGCAGAACGCCGATGGTGTGGGTGAGGGTGACGGTGGCGCCGACGGTGACAGCGTCGCGAGCGGTGCCGGCACGGCCCGCGAGGTAGGCGGCGATAACGGTCTTGCCGTGTCCTGGCAGCGCGGCGTGGGAGGCGCCGAGCAGCAATGACAGCAGCACGGCGAGCACGCCGATCAGCGGAGTGAGGTCCCGTTGCCCGACGAGGCCGGTGAAGGCGCGGGTGGCCGTACCGATCAACGTGCTCCCGCCCCGGGCCGCGGCAGTGTCCGAGATCGCGGTGGTGCCGGGTTCGACGCGCAAGCTCACCGTGCGGATGTCGAGGGGGTCGGACAGCAGGTCGTCGGGGTAGGCGCGGAGCTCGTCGCTGGAGCTGGTCGCCGGTACGGGTGGATCCAGCAGCACGATGCCGTCGCCGACGGCGGTCATCTCGTGCCAGCCGACGCGGCCCGGCCGGTAGGTGTCGCGCACGTCGACGGTAGCCGCGGCGCCGAGGTCTGCAGGCGCGGTGAGCAGGCAGGTGAGGCGGGTGGTGGCCAATCCGGCTTCGCCGGGCGGGTACTCGACCGACGCCGACCGCAGCGCCATCGCCATGTTCATGCCATCGACGTTCACCGCGAGACCGCTGCGCACGCTGTCGCACTCACTGCCGGCGTAGCCGGACTGGCGGGCGGGCTGCTCCTGCAAAGTCGGGATCTCGGCAAGGTCGATGACCGAGACAAGGTCGACCCGGTCGGGGTGCACGGTGATGGCGTGGTGGTGGTTGATGGTGAAGTTGCCCAGCGGGTGGGCACGGGCACTCGCGGGAACAGCCAGCACGGCCAGCGTCGCGAGGACGAGGACAGCCGGTGCCTTCATCGCAGGCCGTCCAGTGCGGTACGGGCCGCCGCGGCGTCCACAGGTGAGAAGTACGGGTTGGTCCGCAGCGCGGAGTCGAGCGCGTCAGCGGCGTCCGCGGTACGGCCGAGGGCCCGCAGGATCATGCCGCGGTGGTAGGCGAACGTCGCGTTGCGCCAGCCGGTGGCGGCGGCGCGGTCGGCGTAGCTGACGGCTTCGGCGTTGCGTCCAGCCAGGTGCAGCGCCCAGGCGAGCGCGTCCGCGACCAGCGGGTGCTGCCTGCGGGTCCACTCGCGTTCAGCAGCGGCCAGCGCGGCGGCGGGATCACCCCGGTCCGCGGCGGCGACCGAGGCGGCCAGGTCATCGGTGCTGCCCGCGGCGGCAAGCAGCCGTTCCTGCTGGGCGAGCACGTCGAACTGGCGGGTGGCTTCCTCGGAGCGGCCGGCGGCGCGCAGCAGAACGGCGTGTTCGTGCAGGTATTGCGGTGAGGGCACGCGAGCCACGAGGTCGGCGTAGCCGGTGAGCGCGTCATCCAGGTCGCCTCGGGCGGCGGCGATCTTGGCGCGTCCCTGCAACAGCGCGGGGTCGAGCGGATCGGTCAGCAGACCCTGCTCGTACTGGGCGGAGGCTTCGTCGAGGTCGCCGTTGTCGAAGGCCAGCTCACCGAGCTGGTAGTGGCAGAACAAGGTGTCGGCGGGTGAGGTGGCGGCGTCGAGCGCACGGGTGAGGGCGTGGCGGGCGGAGTCGACGTCGCCGCGTTGCTCGAAGTCGTAGGCGGCGCGGGTGAACGCGGGCACGCCGGGTTCGAGATCGAGCATCCGCTGCACGGCGGCTCGCGCCTGGTCGGCCGTGCCGAGCTGGGTGAGGGCGTCGGCGAGTACGCCGTACACCTCGGCGGTGTCAGGCAACGCGGCACGGGCGAGTTCGGCGTGGCCGCGGGCGGCGGCGAAGTCGTGGCGGGCGTTGGCAAGCGCACCAAGGCCGAGGTGGGCGTTGCCGTTTCCGTCCGGCTTGTGCCGCAGGGAGGTGTCGAGCGCGCCCTGGGCTTTGCCGTAGTAGGCCGGGTCGCCGGTGATCCTGGCTTGCTCGACGTAAGCCGAGCCGAGCAGCGCCCAGGTGTCGGCGTCGCCGGGCACTCGCCGCAGCCGCTCCTGGGCGGTGGTGATGGTGCGCTGCACATCGCTGCGGACGACAGCGGCGCCCGGTTGGGGAGGTGCGAGGTCGTCGCTACGGCTCAGCGCGGTCGCGGTGGTGGCGAGCAGCGCAACACCGGCGGTGATCGCCAGCACTGCGATGATCTTGCGGCGGGTCATGGCGCGCTCCGTGGGTTGCTGCCGAGTCGGGTAACGGGACGTGCCGGGGGACGGGCGGATTCGTTCGTCCCCCGGCACGCTGTCATGCGGCCGCGGGAACCACGGTCCGAAGTGGACGGCGGCTCAGCAGCCACACGCCTGAGCCGATCAGCAGCGACGCGAGGACGCCGTTGAGGATCAGCCCGTCTGGCAGACCGCCACCGCCACCGCCGCTACCGACCGCGGGTACCGCTGCACCCGCGGAGCCGGCGTTGACCGCGGTGTTGTTCGGCAGCGCCACGTACGGGAACGAGGTGCCGAACGCCTTGTCGTTGGCGTTGACCTTGTCCCCGGCCGCGAGCGCGGGCACGATGCCGCTCACCGCAGCGCCTTCCAGTGCCTGCACGCCGATGTCGAGCACGTCGTCGGTGAGCCGGCGCCCGTTGGGGAAGCCCTGCAGGTCACCGCCGAGCACACCCAGCCGGTTCGGCGATGCCGCCGGCGGTATGGAGGTGTTGAGCCGCAGCTGTTCCGACGGTGTGAACCGCTGCGGGTTGACGTCGGCGTTGTTCAGTTGCGAGTTCAGGTCGGCCTTGATCGGCCCGCCGAGCTTGGTGGTGATTCCGGTCAGGAAGATCTCCACCAGGTCGTCGCGCGGCGTGGCCGGAGCGGGCAGGCCGTAGATCGCCTGGATCAGCTTCGGCACCTCGGGATCGGTGACCCGGTTGACCAGTTGCGGAACCTTGCCGTCCTGGTCGGGCGTGAGGGCGTTGAACTTGTCCTTCATGCCCGCCGGGACGACGACCTCGTTGACCAGCGGGTTGCCCAGCCGCGAGACCTGGACGAACGGGCCGACCGCCCGTGATTCCCCTGGGCTGAGGATCATCGATTGCCGCTCGGTGTCACTCCACACCCCGATGACCGGGTTGCGGGTGGCGTCACCCTTGAGCGCCAACTGCGACTTGGGCACCTGCAACGCGATGGTGTTGACGTTGTAGCCGCTTAGCGTGTCCTGCCCGACCTCGGACAGGTTGGCGCCGTAGAGCAGATCGAACACCCGCAGGTCGAGGAAGAACGCGTCGTCGGACTGCCCGACATAGCTCTTGCCACCACCGGGCACATCGGTGATCGCCTGGGCCCGCAGCGCGCCGTAATCAGGCATCGACGCCGGGCCGGTGTTGGATGGCGCGACCTTGCCCGAGCGGATCAGCTTGCGATCACGGCCGTCGCGGTCGATCAGCTCCAGCGTGTAGGTCTGCCGGAACAACAGGTTCTCGTCGTCCAACGACGTGACCGGGCCGTTGTTGTACAGGAACGTCGACTTGCCGCGGCGGTCGTCGGTGTGGAAAGTCCACCGGTAGGTCAGGTCCGCCTTGGCATCACCGTCGTTGTCGATGTTGATGTCGTAGCGGGCGTCAGTGGCCCACGGATAGAAGTTCGGCCCGCCGTTCGGTTCCTGGAACGGCGACCAGCTCGCGACGAGCGTGACCGTGTCCGGCTTGTCAGGGCTGACGAACGCGTAGACGTCGGTGTTGTCCACCGCCGCATCACCCGCGATCAACGGCGCCTCGCGGTGGCTCGATGCCCCGGCTGGACCGGACCCGCCGATCAAACCTGCCGCGAGCACCGTGCTCCCGACTGCTATCAGACTTGCCGCCACGCGTCGTCGACGACGCGTGGGAGGGGGTGCTGACATGCTCCATCCCTTCGGATCGACGTCCGTCCGGAGCGACACCCGCCACGCGGACAGGACGACATTCATTCGGCGGCGATGGAGTGAAGGCTTGGCGAAGTCACCCGAATGCCCTCTTGCACACTGCTGGCATCAAGTGTTCGCGGGCACGCGGTCGGTGTGATCGGTAACGGGTTCATAACCGCACCCATCCGCTCTCCCCGGGAGGTTCGAATCACCGGCAGCAACTGACCGAACACCCTGGGAGAAGTTCCGCCATGAACAAGACCGTCCGCAGCACGATTCTGGCCATCGGCGCCGCGTCGCTCGCCCTGTTCGGCGCTGCCTGCGGTTCGGGTGACGCGGCCAGCAGCAGCTCCAGCGCCGCGCCCACCACCTCGACGGCGCCGTCGTCGGCTGCGATGGCCGACCCGGCCCGCGACCTGGTTGGCCCCGGTTGTGCCGACTACGCCAAGCAGGTTCCGTCCGGCGCGGGTTCCGTCTCGGGTATGGCCGCCGACCCGGTGGCCGTCGCCGCGAGCAACAACCCGCTGCTCACCACGCTGGTGAGCGCCGTGTCGGGCAAGCTCAACCCGAAGGTCAACCTGGTGTCGACGCTCAACGGCGCCGAGTTCACCGTGTTCGCGCCGGTCGACTCGGCGTTCGCGAAGATCGACGCCGCGACGATCGAGAAGCTCAAGACCGACGACGCGTTGCTGACCAAGATCCTGACCTACCACGTGGTCCCCGGCCAGATCTCGCCCGACAAGATCGCCGGCGACCAGAAGACCGTGCAGACCGGCACGGTCAAGGTCACCGGCTCCGGCAACGCCCTGAAGGTCAACGACGCCAACGTGATCTGCGGCGGCGTGCACACCGCCAATGCCACCGTCTACCTGATCGACTCGGTCCTGCTTCCCGCGTGAGCAAGCGCCGACAGACGAACTCCGGAAACAGCACCCCCTGTTTCCGGAGTTCCTCATGTCTGCCGTTCGTCGGGAGGTCTGATGTGGACGGACGTCACATCGGAGGACAGGAAAAGCGCGTGGTTCTCCGGCTCGCGAATGACGACAACGACCACGGCGTCAGGGTTGTACGGCCGCACCGCTCGCGCGATCAGGAACGCGGCGAGGTCGTCTGGGACTGCGACGATGACGCGGTCGGCCATGTCCACCGCTGCCAGGTCCAAGACGCATCTGTCTCGCCCGTCACCGTGAACCGCTGTGGCGCCGTTGGCGGTCGCCTCGACGACAGCGAGGAAGTCGATGTCCAGCACGGTCAGCCGCGCGTCCGGCTGGGACGTCAGCACCGAGTTCACGGCACAGCGTCCGGTGTCGCCGTATCCGATGACGAGGATGTGGTCGGTCACGACCAGTGGTTCGGAGCGCCGCCCGAACTGGATTGGAGTCCGCTGCAACACAAGCGATGGTCGATCAGGGCTGCACGCCCATCTGATCCATGGCCAGCCTCATCGCCTTGAGCCCGAGGAACACCCTGCTGCGCAGCGTCGCCTGCGGCACACGGAGCTCCGCCGCAACGTCGCGATAGGACCGGCCACGCAAGTAGGTCTCTACGAGTGCGGCGCGGTGTTCCGCGCTGATACGCAGCAATGCCACTTCCACGACCCGCCTGTTCAGCGTTGTGTCCGCGAAGTCGGAGCTGTTCTCCCCACCTCCTGCGGCGGCGGCGGTGCGGGCGGCGTCGAGCCGTTTGTCCTGGCGCAGGCGCGCTCGTACTTCGTCGATCACCACGTTGCGGGCGATCGCGAACAGCCACACGCGCAGGCTGGCGAGCTCGGGACGGAAACCGTCAGCGGACCTCCACATCCGGAGGAACACCTCTTGCACAACCTCTTCCGCGGCGCAGTCGTCGCCGAGCTGCCGCAACGCGAAGCGATACAACTCAGGTGCGTACAGGGCGTAGATCTCCTGGACGGCCACGTTGCCGCGCAGGTCGGGTCTCCGTCGTGTGCCGATGTTCGCCATGAGCTCCCCATCGCCGGTCCTGCAAGGGATTCGAGGCCGACGACATCGCGGATGGGCGAGATTTGTCCCGGTTTTCAACACAAAGACGGGATCGGTCGTACACACCTGCGTTCCACGACCAAGTCCCGGGAGAGAACATGCGTATCGCTCGCACAACCGCACTCGTAGGCGCAGCAGCACTGCTCATGACCGCACTCGGCGTCACGCCCGCCTCGGCGTCGGCAGACCAGCCCCGCGTCCACCTGCTCACCTCCGACGGGGTGCTGAGCACCCGGAGCTGGTCGTCGCCGCTGCTGTCCCAGCACCGCGTCCGGGTCACCGGCCTCAAGGCCCGTGACCGGCTCATCGGCATGGACGTGCGCCCCGCGAACGGCGCGCTGTACGCGATCGCCGCGTCCGGACAGCTCTACGTGCTCGACCCGCGCACTGGCAAAGCGACCGCGGTCGGCGCACCGGCCGCGATCACGGGTACGGCGGTCGGCTTCGACTTCAACCCGGTCGTCGACCGCATCCGCCTGGTCACCACGAGCGGCCAGAACCTGCGGCTGGTCCCGGACACCGGGGCCGTGGCCGCGGTCGACACCCCGCTCGCCTACGCCCCGGGAGACCGCGCCGCAGACAGCACGCCTCAGGTGTCCGGCGTCGGCTACACCAACAGCGCCGCCGGCGCGACCTCCACCACGCTGTACGACCTCGACAGCCGCAAGGACACCCTCGTCACCCAGGGCACGGTCGCCGGTGTCACCCCCGTCGTGTCCCCGAACACCGGCCAGCTGTTCACCGTCGGCAAGCTCGGCGTCGACGTCAGCAAGACCAACGGGTTCGACATCTCCACCACCAACGGCCGGCACCACGCGCTGGCTGCGGTCCAGCCCGGCTTCTCGCTACTGGGCGGCTCACTGCTGCTGAAGATCGACCTGACCAGCGGTCGCGCGTCGGTCGTCGGTGTTGCGGGCGGCGACGTCGTGGGACTCGCCTTCACCCGCTGACGAGCTGGCTGTACTGACCGGAGAGGTTCGGAACGCGGCTGGCGGGTGGTAGGCCTTTGAGCGCGGTGTGACCGCGGTGGTGAGGGTGTCGCGCCAGAGTCGTGATCGGTGGCACGATCCGTTGTCGGTGAGCACCCGTTCGACGGTGATTCCGTGGATGTGGAAGAAGGTCTGCGCTCGCTGCCAGAACGCGGTAGCGGTTTCCTTGTCTCGTCGGCGAGGATTTCGTTGTAGGCCAGGCGGGAGTGGTCGTCCACCGCGTTGTGCAGGTAGCTGTAGCCGAGGTTGGCGCGACCGCCGCGCTTGCGGGGACGGGTGGGGTCGCCTGGCTAGCCGGTGCAGATGTCGCAATCCACACCGAACCCGGAGGCCCTCCCTCATTCCAAGATCATCCGACTAGGTGTCGGACCGTTCACAACCTCGCTGGGCAGTACAGCTAGCGGATGGAACACACGCGGCTGGCCTCCGCGAACCGACGTTCGCGGAGGCCAGCCCGGAAGCGCGCCGCTAGAGGCTCAGGTCGAGGTCGTTGAGCACGCCACCGACGTTGACGTCACCGAGGTGGCCGCTGACGTCGCCGATGTTGCCGATGTCCCCGACGCTGCCGACACCGGTCACGTCACCGACGTTGCCCACGTGGGACAGGACGTCGCCGACCTGACCGATGTGGTCGAGCGACAGGTCGTTGCCGGTCACGTTGCCGACCGCGGAGGTGATGTCGCCGCTGAGCACGTCGTTCACCCCCAGGTCGCCGGTGTGCACGCCGCTGGTGACGTCGCCGACCACGTCGCTGATGTGCGTGGTGTCGAGCACCTCGGTGCCGTTGCTGATGTCGCCGACGGTGTCGGTGACGTTCAGGTCGGTCACGGTCTTCGTGACGTCGGTGACGGTCGTCGTCGGGACGACGTCCAGCGCGCTGTGCGGGTCGCTGAGAATGTCGAAACCGTTGGTGACGCCGTGCACGGCGGCGGTCAGGCCCGAGACCGCGCCAAGGACCGTGTTCTCCTCGACCTGCTGGCCGACCGTGTTCTGCAGCGTGCTCATCAGGTTCAGCTGGTCGTCGAGCGACAGGTCGGAGACCGTGGACCCGAAGTCGCCGAGCTCGGTGACCGAGGCGAAGTCGAGCACGAGCGGCAGCAGCTCCTGGACGTCCGCCGGGTGCACGTCACCGAGCCCGGCCGCGTCGAGCGAGCCCTGTGGGTCGAGCTGGAAGGCCGACCGGGCGTCGGGGTCGCCGAGCAAGTTGAGAGTGAAGTCGTGCAGCGTCTGCGGCAGGTCCACGTCGAGCTCCAAGTGAGTGGTTGTGCTTGTGCCACGCAACGTTACGAAGATCAGGCATACCACCACATCGGGTGACGTGCCTGGTTCGATCCTGGTCCGCCGCATCGGGACTTTTCGTGGCCATCTGTAGGGGAATAGGGGATCTCCTGGATTTCGTCCTGTGACCAAACCTGAACGGGTGATGCACCGAACCACGGATGCAGGAGTGGACAACCGGAGGTACACGCGCTCATGGCTCAGCTGTCGACCACGCCCATGTTGCTCGACAGCGGGACCGCACGAGCGCTCGAACGCGCCCGCGACGCGGACCACGTCGTGCTGACCGGTCTGGCTGGGTGTGGCAAGACCTCGTTGCTGCGCACGTTCGAGCAGTACACGAGTGTCGACGACGGACACATGCTCAGCGAAGACAAAGCAATCAGGTTGCTGGCAGAGGCGAAGGCGGGCGCCCGACTGGTGATCGCCTGCCGGTTGTGGCCCGACAACCGCGCGCTTGCCGGCCTCATCAGCTCGCTTCCCGGCGTTGTGGCCCGTGTCCAACGCCGCCCGCTGCTCCGGGACCAAGTCAAGATCTTCACCGGGAAACTCCTCGGCACCGAGCCTGGTCAGGAGACCGCAGACCGCCTGCACGAACGGACTGGGGGAGTGCCCGCGTTCCTGCTGTGCGAACTCTCGCCAGATCCGCGGGCAGCGTTCGCTCCCCATCTCGATGACCTGTCCGCCACCGCGGCGGACCTGCTGCTGGCCCGAGCCCTCGGTGCACCCTTCGACGTGGGACTGCTCTCGGCGGTGCTCGTGCTGGACCTGCACGCGGTGTCCGAGTCGATCGACGCGCTGAGGTCAGCGGGGCTGCTCCAGATCGACGGCGCGCCGCTCCCGATCGCCGCGGACGCGATCACGGCGCTCGCTCCGGTGGAGGTACGAGCAGACCTGCTGCGCAAACTTGCCGTCACGCAGGTCGCGCGGGGCCAACCGGTGTCGAGCTACGCCCGGCCGCTGCTGGACCTCGGCTTCGCCGACCCTGATCTGGCCGCGGTGTTCACCGCGGCGGGCCACGAAGTGATCAACGACGATCCGGCGATGGCCGCGCGGTTGTTCGCCGCCACCGGCACGGGCAATTCCGTGTACCTGGCGCGGGCTCGCGCTCTCAGCGGCGATCTCGACGGTGCCCTCGAGGCGGTGCACTCCGAACTGGAGGACCCGCACGCTGACGCAGGTGCGCTGCTGGTCGCCGCGACCGTGCTGACGCTGCGAGGCCAGGTCGGTCGCGGCGGCGAACTGCTTCAGTGCTCCGGCAACGGCCTCGCGCGCGGGTTCGCGGTCACCGGTCTGCTCGGTGCCGGTCACCTCGACCAGGCTCGTGCTGTTCAGCGCACCGCACACGCACAGCCCACCAGGTCGCTGCTCGACACCCTGGGACACCGCCTCGCCGACACCGTGCTCGCGACCATCACCGGACCACCGATGGCCGCCGTCTCCACCGCGGTTGCGGCCGCAGGTGTCAACCAGGCCGGCACGAGGACTTCGGTGCAACCGGACAGCTCAGTCGCGCTCGCCGCATTGATCTGCCTACACGCCGGAGAACTCGCTGTTGCCCAGTCATTGCTCGGAAAATCCGTGCACGGCGATGACGGCAGGGGACTGCACGCCGACCGGCATCGACTGCTGCTGGCCTGCGCGGAACTGCTCGGCGGTGACCTGGAGGCGGCGCAACGTCTGACGCCTTCTCGCGAGGACGGTGCCGCCTGGGAACCGAGAGAGGCGCTCTTCGCTGCGGCGCTCGATCTCGGGATCGCCCGCCGTGCGGGAGACCTCCGTGCCCTGCGAGACGCCTGGGAGCCCGCACAACAAGCCCTCGTCGTGCACCCCGTCGATCTCTACACTCTGATCCCGCTCACCGAGATCGTCGTCGCCGCTGCCCGGATCGGCCAGTTCCACCGAGTCGAGGCGCACCTCGACGAAGCCTGGTCGCTGCTGGCCCGCCTCGGTAATCCTCCTTTGTGGATGGCGCTCCCGCGATGGCACGCGTTGCACGCCGCGTTGCTCACGGGCGACCAGGCCGTGGCCGGAGAACATCTGGCGACCTTGGCGCAAGCAGCGCAGGCCCTGCCGTTCGCCCGCGCACTCGCGGCGGCCGGCAAGTGCTGGAGCCAGGTGAACCGCGGCGACGTGGATCCTGTCGAGGTCGAGTCAGCCGCACGAGAACTGCACTCACACGGCATGCGTGGTGATGCCGCACGACTTGCGGGGCAGGCCGCCATGCGCACCACCGACCGCAAAGCGATGACCCAACTGCTCGACACCGCCCGCCAGTTCCAGGGCACCGCCCGCGGGCAAGGCCGCGTCAGTTCCGACAGCCTCAGCGACCGCGAGCAGGAGGTCGCCGCGCTGGTGCGCGACGGACTCACCTACCGCCAGGTGGGCGACGAGCTGTTCATCTCCGCTAAGACCGTGGAACACCACGTCACCCGGATCCGGCACAAACTCGGCGCCAAGAACCGGCGCGAACTCGAACGCGCACTGTCGGGCGTCGACCTGCCCAGGGCCAAGTAGCAACCGGCACGAGAGAGCGGGGCCGGCAAGTGCCGGCCCCGCCTTTGATCACCTCGTGGTCACGCCTTCACGGTGTGGTGCTTGCCGTGTGCCCAGGCGTTGGCGTTGCCGCCGTTGCCCGAGTTGCCACCGTTGCTGCCGACAACCGAGTTCACGACGTCGGTGAGGCCGCCGAGACGACCGGAGTCCTGGGTGTCAGCGCTCGCCATCGCCGTGCCGAGCAGGACGAACCCGCCCGAGAACGCCGCGGCCAGCAGGCCGCGTCGCAAATAGCCGTTCATCGTCGAACCTTCCCGTTGATCAAGCTTGGTGATCTGGTCGGCTTGGTCTTCGGAGTGGTCAACTGGGATGATTTCGGCCGTAGTAGTAACACCACGACACTTCACTTCGGTCGCACGCGACCGAATAACGTGCGTCGACATTCGGATCGATTCCAGGCATTTCCGGCAGATCTGCCGGACTGGACCCGGTCGAGCCGGAACTCCACGCCGAACTCGTCGTCATGGGGACTGCGAGCGGTGTGCCACGTGGCATTTCCGGAGGCACGTCGTTCCCCGGAGCGGTGACAGGCGCAGGCCTCTCGTGATGTACCACCACTGCAGCGCCGCGCGAGGTGGCCTGCTGGTGGTCCGGTGCCGCAGTCGACCTGCTCAGTACTCCCGACGTGAAGCTCGTGAGCGGCTCAAGATCCGCCGGTGATATGGGAACGGCCGTGGTCTCGCCGAGCCGCAACAAGGCGGTGTTCCTCGCCAGCGAGCTGCCGCAACTCCCGTCCGACCGCACGTACCAGCTCTGGATCGTCGGACCTGGTGGAGGCTCACCAGGCCTCACAACCACTCCGGTCCTCGCGATCTCGGTGGTGTGACCCCAACACAGACGTGACCCCGATGGCCTGATGGCCATCGGGGTCACGTCGTCTCTGCTGGCGTTCAGAGCCAGGTGGCGAGTGCTGTGAGTATGTCGGCGCGCTTGCGGGGTGCGGTAAGGGTCGCGACGGGTTCTCCGCCGGAGAACAGAATCAGAGTGGGGATGCTGAGGACCTGGTAGCGGACGGCGATGTCGGGGTGGGCGTCGATGTCGACCTTCACCACGGAGATCTTGTCCTGGTGTTCCTCGGCGATACCGGTGACGACCGGGCTCAGTTGTTTGCACGGTCCGCACCAGGGCGCCCAGAAGTCGACCAGCACGGGCTTGTCCGCGCCGAGAACGGTGCTGTCGAAGGAGTCCGTGGTCACGTCGGTGAGCTGCATGGTGATGTTCCTGATCATCCGAAGGTGAACGAGAAGGCCTGGACTCCGGGGCTGACGGTCGCGATGAGCGAGCCGCTCTGGATCTGTGGTGTGGTCAGCAGCTGGTAGGAGTCGGGGGTTCCGTCGACCTGGATGGTCTTGGTCTGCCCGCCCTGCTCGATGGTGATGGTTCCCTTGCCGGACAGGACCATCCGGACTTCCTTGGCTCGGTAGTTGAGCTTGATCTGCCCGGATTCACCGGTAGGGGTGATGTTCTGAGTGTCCAAAGTCCACTTGCCGGCGAGCGCGAAGCTGTCGGTGGTCTGGTTCTCGGGGAACTGGAAGGACTTCTCGCCGCTGGTGTAGGTCTCGGTGCCGGCGAAGTTCACGCGCTTGGTGGAGCCGAGGTAGGTCTCGCGGGTGATGTCGGCGTTGACCGGCGTGTCATCGGTCAGCTCGGTGGCGGACGGGAGTTTGACTTCGGGGTTGGCGTCGGTCAGCAGCTGGCGGATCAGCTTCTCGGTGACGTTGTAGTCGCCTTCGCCGAACTTTATGTGCCGCACCGTTCCCTGGGCGTCGATGAGGTAGTGCGCGGGCCAGTAGCGGTTGCGGTAGTTGGTCCACGTACCCAGGTTGTTGTCCAGCGCGACCGGGTAGGTGATGCCGAAGTTCTTGGCGGCGGACTTCACGTTGTCCGCCACCTTCTCGAACGCGTACTCGGGGGAGTGGATGCCGATCACCTGCAGGCCGGCGTCGCGATACGCCTTGTCCCACGCGGTGATGTGTGGCAGTGAGCGCTGGCAGTTGATGCAGGAGTAGGCCCAGAAGTCGAGCATGACGACCTTGCCGCGCAACGACTTCAGATCGATCGCCTGGTCGCCCGCGGTGTTGAACCACTGCTGGATGCCGGTGATGTCGGGTGCGGTGCCACAGCTTTCCAGCTCGGGTGCGCCGTCGGAGCACTTGTCGAGGTCCTTGTTCTGGTCGTTGACCAGACCGCCGAGGTTGAGCGCCTTGCGGACCTGCTCGGAGTTGTTCACCTTGTCCTGCAGCGAACTGGTGTAGTCGGGGATCACGCGCTGCAGCAGCTGCGGCAAGTTGAACACCAGACCGGCGGCGAGCGCGATCATCACGACGCCTGCAGTGATCCGGATGCCGCGCTGACGCTTGCGGAACGCCTTCACGCGTTCGGCGACCCGGCGGCCCGCGAGTGCGAAGATCAGCAGCGGGATGGCCGCGCCGACGGCGAACGTCAGCGTGAGCACGACGGTTTCGGTGCCGATCCGGCCGGTCGAACCGGCGACGGTGATCGCTGCCAGCACCGGCCCGGCACACGGCACGTAGACCGCTCCCAGCGCCAGACCCAGCGTGAACCCACCGCGGGTCGCGTCCGGATTGCTCTGCGGAATCCAGCTGAAGGGCTTCTCCAGCAGGTGTTCGAAGCGCGGCACGATCAGGCCGATGCCGATCAGCACGAGCACGGCGATGCCGGCCCAGCGCAGGACGTCCTGCGGCAGGTTGAGCACGGTGAGCAGCAGTGACCCGAACAGGGTGACCAGGCTGAAGCTGACGACGAGTCCGGCGATCACGAGGTAGGGCCGGGTACGGGACGCCGGCTTGGTCTCCAGTGCCACCCCTCCCGTTCCTGCCGTCGTGCGGGCGCTCTGCGTGCCGCCGGAGAAGAAGATGACGGGAAGGACGGGCAGGATGCACGGCGAGATACCGGTGACCAGGCCGCCGACCAGACCGATCAGTGCGAGGGTCAACATGTGGGGCCCTACTCGGGTTGGTGGAAGTGCGTGGTGTTCCTGGTTCGGCGCCGGAGCCCTTCCGGATTGGCCGCGGCACAGGTCCACAGTGGATGGTCTGCGTGTTTTGCCTGTCAGGGCGAGGTTTGCAAATCCGTCGGTAACGGACCGATAACCGCACCCATCCGTTCGCCGAGGGGTGGCGAATCACCAGCAGCAACTGCCCGACACTTCTTGGAGATGTTCAGTCATGAACAAGACCGTCCGCAGCACCTTCCTGGCCGTCGGCGCCGCCTCCATCGCCCTGTTCGGCGCTGCCTGCGGCTCAGGTGACATGGCCAGCAACAGCTCCAGCGCCGCGCCCACCACGTCGACGGCTCCGTCGTCGGCCGCGATGGCCGACCCGGCTCGTGACCTCGTCGGTCCAGGCTGTGCCGACTACGCCAAGCAGGTCCCGTCCGGAGCCGGTTCCGTCACGGGCATGGCCGCCGACCCGGTCGCCGTCGCCGCGAGCAACAATCCGCTGCTCACGACCCTCGTTGCCGCGGTCTCCGGCAAGCTCAACCCGAAGGTCAACCTCGTCTCGACCCTCAACGGCGCCGAGTTCACCGTGTTCGCGCCGGTCGACTCGGCGTTCGCCAAGATCGACCCGGCGACCATCGAGAAGCTCAAGACCGACGACGCCCTGCTGACCAAGATCCTCACGTACCACGTGATCCCCGGCCAGATCTCCCCGGACAAGATCGCCGGAGACCAGAAGACCGTGCAGACCGGCGTGGTCAAGGTGACCGGCTCCGGCAACGCCATCAAGGCCAATGACGCCAACGTCATCTGCGGTGGCGTGCACACCGCCAACGCCACCGTCTACCTCATCGACTCGGTCCTCATGCCTACCGCATGATCTTCCCGCACCACCACAGTGCCGGGACAGCAATCGCTGTCCCGGCACTGTGGTATCCCCGTCACTTGTCTGATGTGGACAGATCGGTGTCAGTTGAGAGTGATGGTGATCAGCGGCGCACCCGTCGGTCCAGTCGAACCACCAAGCGGTTCAACGGTGAGAAGCACCTCCAGCACACCCGAGATCCCGCCCACCACCAACGGCGCGGGCCGGCTCGCTCGCTGCAGCAGCCCGGCGGACCGCGGGCCGGTCGCTCCGGCCAGCCACACCTGGTAGACCTGATGCGCCGGCAGCGAGGGAAGTTTGTCGGCAAGGAACAGCAGCGTGTCCTGCGAACGGGAAACGGCGACGGTGCACGCGGCACCCGATGGCGTGGAACTGCTCGCCAGCCGCAGGTCCGACGCAGCCGGGAAGCCGTCGATCCGGGTGTCCACGGTGCGGCTCTGCCCTCGATGCGGCAACTCGGTGGTGAGACGCTGGCTGGACTGCATGCCGTGCACGCTGAAAACCACCGCCGCGACAACGCCGGACGCCGCGACCATCCACGCCGCGCGCCCAATCCCTTGTCGCCGAGTGAAAGCCGCCGTGCCCGAGGCAGTGGTTTCCACACGAGGAGGAAGCTGCCGCGCGGTTCGAACGCCACTCAGCACGCGGTCCCGCAGCTCAGTCGAAGGGACTTGGGCCACCGCGTCGGCGAGACGACTCACCGTCGCGGCAAGCCCCGCGACCTCCTCTGCGCAGGTGCCGCACTGGGACAGATGCGTCTCGAACTCGGCTTCTTCCGCTTCAGGCAGGCCGTTCATCGAGTAGACGCCGGTGAGCACATGCGGATTCATCGCCCACCTTCTTCCCGGCTTCACATCCGTGGTTCGGCGCTGGTGGGCCAGCGGATTGGCGCATCGGTCCACGGTGAGCCGATCACTCAGTCGAGTGGAGTCCGTGGCCCGTGCGATCCGATGCGGGCACAGGGCACGGGTATCACTTGCGCGGATCCGCCAGATGCGGTTCAGCCGGTTCGGGACGGCGCCACGCATGTCCCTGTGCGCCTCGACCGCCGAGGTGCACAGGGACGCCGCACCATCGAGCGGTCAAGGCAGTTGGATGCCCACGACGCAGGTGTCGTCGTCGGTGTTCGCGTCGCTGTT